>JBBIMQ010000379.1:0-2631 GCA_037444345.1 Gemmatimonadota bacterium
GGCCACCGGTTCTTCCGGGCCTTCGCAGCGCTCGCGGACCGGATGGCCGCCGGCCTCACGGGCCAGGTGCGAGCCCGCGACCGCCGCGACCTGGCGCTCATCCAGCTCACCCGGGTGCTGTTTCTCTATTTCGTCCAGTGCCGCGGCTGGCTCGACGGCCGCCCCGATTTTCTCCGCCACGCCGTGGACGAGACGCTGGCCCGCCGCCGCCGACTGCATCGCGATCTCTTCCGCCCGCTCTTCTTCGGTACCCTGAACCGCCCGCCCGGAGCCCGGGGCCGGGCCCGCGCCTTCGGCCGGATCCCGTTCCTCAACGGCGGCCTCTTCGAGCCCCATCCGCTGGAGCGCGAGTGGCGCGGGGAGGTGCCTGACGCGCTGTGGCGCGACGCATTCGACTCGGTGTTCGAACGATTTCACTTCGCGGTGCACGAGACCCCCGCGCCCGGCATCATCGCTCCGGACATGCTGGGCCGGGTGTTCGAGGGCCTCATGGCGCCGGAGGCCCGCCGGTCGAGCGGCGCGTACTACACCCCGGCCCCTCTGGTGCGGCGCCTGGTGGACGCCGGTCTCGAGGCCTTCCTCGCCGCCCGTCTGGGTTGGAGCGCTGCCGAGGCCCGGGCGCGGCTCGAAGCGCGGGATGGCGAGGCGCGCCGCCTGCTGGCCGAGGTCGCGATCCTCGACCCGGCCGCGGGTTCCGGCGCCTTCCTGCTGGGCGCGCTGGAGCGGCTGGCCGAGCTGCGGGCCGGAGAACTCCCACCCCCGGCGCTCCGCCGGGCGATTCTCGCCCGGAACCTCTTCGGAGTGTACCAGAATGCGATGGCGATCAGGCTGGCTGAGCTCAGGCTCTGGCTCGCGGTGCTGGCGGTGGAACCCGCCGGGGAGCCGGAGAGCGTGGACCCGCTGCCGAACCTGGACGGGCTCCTGAGGCAGGGCGACAGTCTGCTCGAGCCGGGCCGCGTGCTCGGCCGGCTCGGGGTACGGAGCGGCGCGGAGGCGGCTCCGCTCGCCGCGCTCCGGGCCGAGCTCTTGTGCGCGGTGGGCAGCGCCAAGCGGGAGGCGGTCCGCGCGCTCCGCCGCGCCGAGGCCCGGGTCTATGGCCTGGCGCTGGCGGAAGCCGAGCGGCGGCTGGAGCGGCAAGTGGTCGAGTGCCTGACAGCCGCGCGCGCCCCTACCCTCTTCGGCGCGCCCCGGGGTCTCGACTCCGAGCTTCGCCGCCGGCTCCGGGCGGCGCGCCGCGGCCGCGCCGAGGTCCGGCGCCTGGCCCGGCGACTCCGCCGTGAGGGCGAGGTGCCGTGGTTCAGCTACGAGTGCCAGTTCGGCGACGTGCTCGCCCGGGGCGGTTTCGATCTCGTTCTGGGCAACCCGCCCTGGGTGCGGGCCGAGGAGCTGCCGCCGGGGCTCCGGGCCGCGCTCGGGGAGCGCTACCACTGGTGGCGAGCCAGCGGCCCCGGGTTCCGCCACCAGCCGGATCTGGCCCTCGCGTTTCTGGAGCGGGGGGTCGAGCTCCTCGCGCCGCGAGGCGCGCTCGCCATGCTGCTGCCCGCCAAGCTCGCCACCGCGGGGTATGCTCGCCTGGCGCGGGAGCGCCTGGCCCGGTCCACCACGCTCTACGCGCTGGCCGACCTGAGCGCCGCCGCGGCCGACTTCGAGGCCACCGTGTACCCGGCCGCGCTCGTTCTGGGCAACCTTCGCCCCAGCACCGACCACCGGGTGCGGGCCGATCTCGAGCCCGACACCGAAACCGGGACACCCCAACGCCGCTTCGGGAACGGGCCCTGGATTCTGAGCCCGGCCCCCCTGCTGGACGCACTGGAAGGGCTCCGCGCCGCTCCCCGGCTGGGCGACCGCTTGACCCCTCAGCTCGGCGTCAAGACCGGCGCCAACGCGGTCTTCCTCGATCCGCCGCCGTGCGTGGAGCCGTCGCTCGTCCGCTGGGCCGTGCGCGGCCGCGACGTGCGCCCCTTCCGCTGCGAGCGGCGCCGGCGCCTGCTCTGGCCCCATGACCAGGAGGGGCGGGCCTACCCGCGCCTCCCACCCGGGGCCGCAGCCTGGCTCCGGCAGCACGAGGCGCTGCTCCGGGCCCGGGCCGACTATGCCCACGGCCCGTGGTGGACCCTGTTCCGCACCGAGAGCGCGGTGGGGCGCCATCGGGTGATCTGGGCCGACCTGGCCCGCCGCCTCATGGCCGTGCCGCTGGCCGGCCCCGACGCGCTTCACCTCCTGCCGCTCAACACCTGCTACGTCACCGTCCTCGACTCGGTTGACGCCGCCCTGGCGCTCGCGGCCTGGCTCAACAGCACCTGGCTTCGGGCCGCGGCGCGGGCCGGGGCCGACGTGGCCGCCGGCGGCCATGCGCGCTTCAACGCCCGAGTGGTAGCGGACCTGCCGTTGCCTGACACCGTCCTCTGCGATCCCTGCCTCGCGGCGCTCGCCCGCCGGGCGCCGGCTCCGGAGCTTCAGGAAGAGCTGGATGACCATTGCGCTCGACTCCTCGGCCTCACGGCCGCCGCGCGCGCCGCGCTGGCCGCCGTCCCCGGAGTGCGGCACGCCCCGGATTGTCGCTGACCAGCTGGCGCCGGTACCGGATCCGCTCGAGACGGTGCTCCGCCTCGGTCCGCTCGCCTCCCCCGC
>JBBIMQ010000380.1:0-2616 GCA_037444345.1 Gemmatimonadota bacterium
TCGCCTTCGACACGATCTACGCCGAGGGGCAGCGCCGCTACGTCGAGTCGCTCTCGGCCTATGCCCGCCAGTTTCTGGGTCTCATGGAAAAACCCGACGTTGATGCCATTGACGGCCTCTCGCCGGCGATCGCGATCGAGCAGAAGACGGCGGGCCAGAACCCTCGCTCCACGGTCGGCACGATCACGGAGATCTACGACTACCTGCGACTCCTCTGGGCGCGGGTGGGGGTGCCTCACTGCCCCAACGACGGGAGCCCGATCGAGCGGTCCAGCGCGGCCCAGATCGTCGAGGCGGTGCTGGGCTGGCCGCCGGAGACCCGGATCGAGATCCTGGCGCCGCTGGTCCGGGGCCGCAAGGGCGAGTTCAGGGAGCTGTTCGAGGACCTGCGGCAGCGCGGCTTTGTCCGGGTCCGGGTGGACGGCGAGATCTACGATCTGGACGCGGTGCCGGCCCTGAACCGCCGCCAGAGCCACGAGGTGGCGGTGGTGGTGGACCGGCTGGTGGTGCGGGCCCAGGACCGGAGCCGCCTGACCGATTCCATCGAGACCGCGCTCAAGACCGCCGAGGGATTGGTGGAGATCGTCCGGGCCGGGGGCGGGGGCCGGCAATCGGCGGTGTTCAGCGAGCGGTTCGCCTGCCCCACCTGCGGGCTATCCCTCCCCGAGCTCGAGCCCCGGCAGTTCTCGTTCAACTCCCCGTTCGGCGCCTGCC
Source organism: Gemmatimonadota bacterium (assembly GCA_037444345.1). GTDB lineage: Bacteria > Gemmatimonadota > Gemmatimonadetes > Gemmatimonadales > GWC2-71-9 > JADJOM01. The sequence goes on from JBBIMQ010000380.1 coordinate 715, forward strand.
CCGAGTGCCACGGAGTGGGGGTCCGGCGCGAGGTGAGCGCCGAGCTCATCCTGGGCGATCCCAGCATCTCGATTCTCGAGGGGGTGATTCTCCCCTGGGGCGAGCCCAGCGGCTATCTCCGGAAGGTCGTCTTGCCCACCCTGGCCCGGGCGTTCCGCTTCGATCTCGCGGCCCCGTGGGGCAAGCTCAGCGAGGCGGCCCGGCAGGCGCTCCTCTACGGTGTCCCGGGCCGCAAGCTCCGCTTTCAGCTCGAGGGCGGGCGATCGCGGGAGGACTACGAAATCGAGTGGGAAGGGATTCTGGCCAACGTGGAGCGCCGCTACCGCGAAAGCACCAGCGACGCCGTCCGGCTCCAGCTCGAGCAGTACATGGTGGAACAGCCCTGCGGGGCCTGCCGCGGGCGGCGACTCAAGCCGGAGAGCCTGGCGGTGCTGGTGGGCGGCAAGAGCATCGGCGAGGTGGTGGACCTGCCGGTCCGCCAGGCGCTCGAGTTCTTCGCCTCCCTCCCGCTGCGCGGCGACGGCCGCCGGGCCGGACTCGATCCCGAGGTGGCGGGGCCCATTCTGAAGGAAGTGTGCGACCGACTCCGCTTCCTCTGCGAGGTGGGCCTCGACTACCTCACGCTGGGGCGTTCGGCGGGAACGCTGGCGGGAGGCGAGGCCCAGCGCATCCGCCTCGCCACCCAGATCGGGTCCCGGCTGGTGGGCGTCCTCTACATCCTCGACGAACCCTCGATCGGGCTCCACCAGCGCGACAACCAGCGGCTGCTCCGGACCCTGCGGGAGCTGCGCGACCTGGGCAACACGGTGATCGTGGTCGAGCACGACGAGGACACCATCCGGAGCGCGGACCACGTGATTGATCTGGGTCCGCGCGCGGGCCGCCACGGCGGCTAGGTGGTGGCAGAGGGCACGGTGGCCGAGTTGCTCGGCCATCCGACCTCGCTCACCGCGCGGTACCTGCGGGGAGAACTCCGGATCCCGGTGCCGCCAAGGCGCCGGGCGCCGGGGCCCCGGGAACACCGGCTGCGGGTGGTGGGCGCGCGGGCCAACAACCTCCAGAACATCACGGTGGAGTTCCCGCTGGGGCTCTTCGTCGCGGTCACGGGGGTCTCCGGCTCGGGAAAGTCCACCCTGGTGACCGACATTCTCTATCAGGCGCTCGCCCGGCATTTCTTCCGGGCCAAGGTCGTCCCCGGGGCGCACACCCGGATCGAGGGCCTGGAGCGCCTCGACAAGGTGATCGCCATAGACCAGAGCCCCATCGGCCGCACCCCGCGCTCGAATCCCGCAACCTATACCGGCCTCTTCACCCCGATCCGCGAGGTCTTCAGCCAGCTTCCCGAGGCCCGGATCCGGGGATACGGGCCGGGGCGCTTTTCCTTCAACGTGAAGGGCGGGCGGTGCGAGGCCTGCGAGGGCGATGGCCTGGTCAAGATCGAGATGCACTTTCTCCCCGACGTCTACGTGCCGTGCGAGGTCTGCAAGGGGAAGCGCTACAACCGCGAAACGCTCGAGGTCCGCTACAAGGGCCGGAACATCGCCGAGGTGCTGGACCTCACCGTCGCCGACGCCCTGGAGTTCTTCGAGGCGCACCGCCGGATCGCGGAGAAACTCGAGCTGCTCAACGACGTAGGGCTGGGCTACATCCACCTGGGCCAGTCGGCCACCACCCTCTCGGGGGGCGAGGCGCAGCGGGTGAAGCTGGCCACCGAGCTGGCCCGGCGCGACACCGGGCGGACCCTGTACATTCTCGACGAGCCTACCACGGGCCTGCACTTCGAGGACGTGCGGCTCCTGCTCGAGGTCCTGCACCGGCTGGTGGACAAGGGCAACACGGTGATCGTGATCGAGCACAACCTGGACGTGATCAAGACCGCGGACTGGATCATCGACCTCGGCC
>JBBIMQ010000381.1:0-2614 GCA_037444345.1 Gemmatimonadota bacterium
GTCTCGCACACTGGTCCCACGACGTCCACCAGGCCGGGCTCGCGTCCCTGGAGTTCCAGCTCCACGATCTCGTGATAGGCACCGTAATGGCTGGGTCGGACCAGGTCGTTCATCCCCGCGTCCACGATCACCAGGTCCTTGCCTCCCGAGTGCTTGCGCGAGAGGACCCGGGTCAAGAGCACGCCCGCGCTCCCCACCAGATAGCGTCCGGGTTCCAGGGTGACGGCGAGTCCGGTCGGCTGGAGCAGCGGGACGATGGCCTCTGCCAGGCGCGCCGGCGCGAGCGGTGTCTCGTCGCGATAGCGAATCCCGATCCCACCCCCCAGGTCGAGCCCGGTCACGGACTCGACTCCGGCCGCTCGGAGCTGGCTCCAGAGATCGAGCAACCGGAGCAGGCCTTCGCGATACGGCTCGGGATCGAGGAGCTGGCTTCCGATGTGCATCGCCAGGGTGTCGAGCGCGAGCGCGTCTTCCCGGGCGGTGCGCAGCGCGAGGTCCAGGACCTGATCGTGGGGCACCCCGAACTTGATCCCGCCCTGGCCGGTCGAGATGTAGGGGTGCGTGGCTGCCGAGACGTCCGGGTTCACCCGGATCCCGACCGGCACCCGGCGCCCGCGGCGGCGCGCGATCTCCGCCAGCACCCGCATCTCCTCGACCGATTCGAGGTGTATGTGCCCCACGCCCGCCGCCACCGCCGCTTCGAGCTCGGCGTCCGACTTCCCCACCCCGCTGAAGACGATCCGCTCGGGCGCGAACCCCGCCGCCAGCGCGCGCGCGAGCTCCCCACCCGACACGATATCCGCCCCGGCCCCGAGGTCGCGCAGCACCCGCAGCACCGCGAGATTGCTGTTGGCCTTGACCGCGTAACAGATCCGGTGCGGCAGCGGCGCCAGCGCGCGCGACAGCTCGCGGTAGCGCTGCCGGATCGCCTCGGCGTGGTACACGTAGCACGGCGTCCCCACGCGCTCGGCAATCCGGGTGAGCGGCACCCCGCCCATCCAGAGCGATGTCCCCCGGCGTTCGAGCCCGGCGTCGTCCAGCAGCGCTGCGGGGTCGCCGCCGGGTCCCGCGCCGCGGCCTTCCGGCCCGCCGGCCCGCCGATCCGCCCTCAGTACGCCTTTGCCCACACCGCCTCCGTGACCGCCTTCCGGCAGCACGCGAATCGTGGCCTTGGTCTCGTTCTTGATCTCCACTTCGCACCGGGCATCGCCGCACCAGCCGGCGTAGGCGAACCCGCCGTCGGCCGCCATGAACGCCACGAAGTCCGGCCGGCTCGGGCCCCGAATGCTGTGCTCCTCCCGCCGCCGCCGGGCGGCCTCGAGCAACTCCTGCTGCAGGCTGTCCAGCTCGATCCGGAGCGCGTGCGCCAGCCCCACCGTCTGGAACGGCACCTTCCGCCCCCCGGTCCGCCGCACCAGCATCACCTGGCCGGCCGCCACATCCCGCGGGCCGATCTCCAGCCGCACCGGCACACCCCGTCCCTCCCACTCGTAGTATTTCGCCCCCGGCTTCAGCCCGTCCCGGGCATCGAGATGGACCCGGATCCCGCCGCTCTTGAGTTCCCGGTACACCCGCTCGGCGGCCTCCAGCACCGCGCCCCGCTCCGCCTCGCTCCGGTAAATCGGCACAATGACGACCTGGTACTGCGCGAGCCGGGGGGGCGTGACCAGCCCCACGTCGTCCCCATGCGTCATCACCAGGGCACCCACCAGCCGAGTCGAGACCCCCCACGACGTGTTCCAGACGTATTCCAGGCTGCCCGCCGCGCTCTGGAAGGTCACCTGAAAGGCCTTGGCGAAGTTCTGGCCCAGATTGTGACTGGTCCCGGCCTGAAGCGCCTTGTTGTCCTGCATCAACGCCTCGCAACTGTAGGTGCGGAGGGCCCCGGCGAACCGCTCGCTGTCGGTCTTGCGGCCGGTCAGCACCGGCATCGCCATCCACTCCTCCATGAACCGGCGATAGGTCCGCAGGATGGTGAGCGTCTGCTCCTCGGCCTCCGCCTCCGTCGCGTGCGCCGTGTGCCCCTCCTGCCAGAGGAATTCCATGGTCCGCAGGAAGAGTCGGGTCCGCATCTCCCAGCGCACCACGTTGGCCCACTGGTTCATCAGTACGGGAAGATCGCGATAGCTCTGGATCCACTTGGCGTACATGGCGTAGATGATGGTCTCCGAGGTGGGCCGCACCACCAGCGGCTCCTCCAGCGGCTTCCCCCCACCGTGGGTCACCACGGCGCATTCCGGCGCGAACCCCTCGACGTGCTCGGCCTCCTTGGAGAGAAAACTCTGGGGGATGAAGACCGGGAAGTAGGCGTTCTGGACCCCGAGCTCCTTGAACATCCCATCCAGCGCCCGCTGCATCTGCTCCCAGATGGCGTAGCCGTTGGGCCGGATGACCATGCAGCCCCGGACTGGGCTGTAGTCGGCCAGCTCGGCCCGCATGATCACCTCGTTGTACCAGGCGCTGAAGTCTTCCGCCCGCGGCGTGAGCGCCTTCTCGCCTGCCATGCCCGCCTGTCCCATCAGCTCTCCTCGATCCGGCTGGCCCCGCGATCCTTCAGTCCGCAATTCCCGCTTCGATCTCGCCCAGCTGCGGACCGCCCATGAAAAAGATCATG
>JBBIMQ010000382.1:0-2592 GCA_037444345.1 Gemmatimonadota bacterium
GACCGGCCTTGGCATCGCCGATCTGGCCCGGAGCCTGCTCGCCTTCGCGGAGGAGGTGGCGCGGCGATGAAGCGAATGCACCGGCTCGTGGCCCTGGCGGCGCTCGCCGCCTGCGCCCGCGGCATGCAGGCCCAGACGGGCACCGGCGGCGGCGACCTGCCGCCGGCCGGGTACGGCACCCTCAACCAGGGCGATATCAACCTGCGGTTCGCCGTAGGCGACCTCGAGGTGCGGTTCCTGCCTCTCGACGAGCGGATCCTCCGGCTCCTCGGCCCGGACGCGTACGCCTCGCTGCACGGGCTGGTCGAGTCGCGGACGGCGGCCCTCGATTCCGTCGCCCGGGATCACGGGGTCTCCACCCCGGGCTACGCGCTGGTGAGTTTCTTCGCGCTCCGGCCGGAGGCCCAGTACGATCCGGACAATCTTGCCCTCTTTATCCGGAACCGGTTCCACCGCCCGCTCGGCATCCTGCCGTTCACCGGCGACTTCAACGCCCGCCGGCTCGAGGTGCGCCAGGCGGCCACGGCGATCTACGTGTTCGAAAGCCCGATTCCGGTCTACGAAGAGTTCCAGGTGGTCTACGGGCCGCGCACCTCGGACGGCTGGCGCGACGTGCTCCCGCGGATCGAGCGGGAGCGGGCGCGGGTGATGGCGCGAGCGGCGGCGGACACGTCGCGGAAACCCTAGCACTCGTTTCGGGCCTCGCCGAGGTAACGCTCGGGGAAGGGGGGCTTCCCCGAGGCGCGCGAGCCCGGGGCCCGCGGGTCGCCGGCCCGCGAGCGGGGCATCGGCGCCGGTCACGACTCGAGGGTACCAGAACTCCGGCTCCGCTCACCCCTTGCCACGCGACCCGCGTCTCCCCCGTCCACCCTCCAGTACCACTCGATCCCCTCGACCGGCTGACCGGTAACCAGCAGCGCGGTCGAGAGAGCATCGGCCTCGAGACCGCTCCGCGCCACCACGGTCGCCTGGACCAGGCCCTGGGCCGGATACCCGGTGGCGGGATCCATCACGTGCCCCCGAAGCACGCCCCCGAGGCGGATGGCCTGGACCGTGTTGGCGCTCGTGGCCAGCGCCCGATCGCGGAGACGGACAGTGGCAAGGATGCGGGAACGATCGCCAGGATCGGCGACGCCGATCCGCCAGCCCGCTTCCCCCGGCGGGGCCCCGATGGCCAGGCAATCCCCACTCACGTCGAGCAGTGCCGCGTGGACCCGCAACCGGCGCAGGATCAGGCCCGCCCGATCCAGCCCATACCCCACGCCGATGCCTCCCAGGTCGAGCGCGGTGTCCTGGTTCGGCAGCGTCACGCGGTCGCCGTCCAGCAGGATCACTGCGGCCTTCACCGCCGAGCGGGCGGCGGCGATCTCGCGGGCGCCGGGCGCCGCCTTGCGCGGCTCCCGGAATCCCCAGAGCCGCATGAGCGGCTCCACCGCCGGGTTGAACGCCCCCTGCGTCCGCCGCTCGATCTCGAGGGACGCCGCCAGCACCGAGCGGAGATCGGGACCGGCCCGCCAGGGCCCCCGGCCGGCCTGACGGTTGAGCTCGGAGAGGTCGCTGGCGTCGTCGAATCGCGAGAGCCGTTGCTCCACCCTCCGGAGCTCGGCCAGGGCGAGCGCGGCAGCCTCGTACCCCGCCTCCTCCGATTCGTGGTAGACCGTGAGCCGCGCCAGCTGGCCCATCGCCCAGGAACGCCGCTCCACGCAGGCGACCCTCGGGCCACCGCGGCGGGCCCCGAGCAGGGCCGCCGCACCCGCGGCCAGGAACGCTCGCCGCCTCACCCGCCCTCGCCGCGCAGGCCCCAGAGTTCGCGCAACACCAGGGCGCACTGGAGGTAGAAGGTGATCGCCATGACCGCGCTCGAGAGCGTGAGGAGCAGACTGAACCCCGGGTGGACGTACCGCATGAGCCACATGGCGGCGAAGGAGACGAGCAGCGCCACCATGGGCTCGACCAGGAGAACCTTTTTCCAGCGCTCGGCGGGCTGCTCGCAGAGCGCCAGCGCGAGCCCGCTCAGCACGAAGATCACCGCCATCGCGAGGAGGTGGGTGTGGGTCAGGGTCAGCATCTCGCCGAGCGACTTGGCGAATTTCATCTCCAGGTCGGTCCGCGCCGGGTCGGTGCCGCGATAGTGCTCGGCCACGCCTCGGGGAACCATCCGCGTGGTGTGCCACACGAAGACGAGCGAGGTGGTGTAGCCGGCGAGCTGCACCAGGGTGAGCCAGAAGGCGAGCCCGCGGAGCGACCCGGGCAGGTCCCGCCAGGTCAACCGAGCCTGGCTCACGGCAGTTTCCCTTCCCGCTGCCACGCGGCGAAGTCCGCCACGGCGCGGCGCACCCCAGCCGTCACCGCGTTCACGCTGATGGTCGCTCCCGAAATGGAGCGGATGTCCCGGCCGACTTCGAGCGGCGCGCCAGGCGGTTTGCCCCGGAACTGCCGGCGCCAGGCCTCGTAGGCCACCTCGCCACCATAGGGTTCGCGATACACCAGGATCTCCACATCCTTCAACACCAGCCCGGGGTCCACCGCCACCAGGAAGGTGATCGGCTGGTCCTTCCCCTTGACGTCGAGCACCCGGGCGAAGCCCACCAG
>JBBIMQ010000383.1:0-2584 GCA_037444345.1 Gemmatimonadota bacterium
CTGGGGGTGGCGTTCTTCAAGACCGGCATGCTGGACGAGGCCCAGCGCGCGTTCCGCCGGGTGGCCGAGCTCCGGCCCGAAGATCCGAGCGCGCCGTTCTACCTCGGCCTCATCGCCCTCAAACAGGCCCGCTGGCAGGAGGCGGTGGAGATCCTCCAGGCATCGGCCGGCCGCCCCGGGGCACGGCCTGCGGTGGTGCACAACCTGGCCTTCGCGCTGGAACAGCTGGGCCAGCTTCCGGAAGCGGAAGCGGCCTACGCCGAGGCGGTGAGTCGAGCCCGAGACGACCCGCGCCTGCTGCTGGGCTGGGGGGTGGTGGCGCTCAAGCGCAACGAGCCGGAGACGGCGCTGAACCGGCTCCAGCGGGCGGCGGAACTGTGGGGGGAGCGGCCCCGGCCGGCGACCTGGTTCTGGGCCACGGCCCTGGGCCACGCCTGCGCCGGCGACGTGGCGACGGCGCTCGAGGTGGCGCGGGCCGGGGTCGAGGCGTACCCGCACAACCCGGTGCTCCGGAACAACCTCGCCGTCCTGCTGGAGCTGGGGGGGGACCTGGCCGAGGCCGAGGCTATGCTCCGCGCGGCCCTGGCGGAGGACCCGACCCTGCCCCAGCTCTCGAAGAATCTGGGCGACCTGCTCTACCGGGCGGGGCGGTACGACGACGCCTTCGAGGCCTACGAGCGGGCGGCGAAGCTGGCGCCGGACCTCGGGGACGACCTCTTTTTCAAGCTGGGGAACATCGCCTACAAGCGGCGCGACAAGGACCGGGCCCGGAGCTACTGGCGGCGGGTGACGGAACTCAACCCGACTCACCAGCTCGCGCGGGCCAACCTCGACACCCTCGACACCACCGCGTGACGGCGACCGACGATCCCGGGTTCGTGGCCCTGGCCCGCCGCCTCGAGGAGGCGGTGGGGCTCGATCTGGCCGCGTACAAGGCCCGCTGCCTCAGGCGGCGCATCGCGGTGCGGATGCGCGCCCACGGGGTCCACACCTACGCCCAGTACCTCGAGGTGCTGGACGGCATGCCGGGTGAGCTGGAGAAGTTGCTCGACACGCTCACCATCAACGTCACCAAGTTCTTCCGGAACGGCGAGACCTGGAGCTGGCTCGCGGAGCGAGTGCTGCCGGACCTGCTGTGCGCCACCGAGGGGCGGCTCCGGATCTGGAGCGCCGGCTGCAGCTCCGGTGAGGAGGCGTACACCCTCGCGATGCTGGTGGCGCGAGTGCTCCGGGAGCTGGGCCGGGAGGCCTGGCTGGAACGGCTCCGGATTGACGCCACCGACATTGACCGGCTCTGCCTGGAGCGGGCCCGCCAGGCGCGCTACCCTGCCGCGGCGTTCAGCGAGTGCGAGGCGAGCCTGGTGGAGCCCTGGCGCCGGTCGGTGGGGCCGGACGAGTACGAGATCGTGCCCGAGCTCCGGGCCCGGGTCCGGGTGGCGCGGTGCGACCTCACGGCAGACCCTCCGCCCCACCCGCCCTACGAGATGGTGGTCTGCCGGAACGTCATCATCTATTTCGATCGGCCCACCCAGGAGCGCCTGATGCTCGCCTTTCACGCCGCGCTCGCGCCGGGCGGCTACCTCGTGCTGGGCCGGGTCGAGACACTCTTCGGGCCGGCTCGGCAGCAGTTCGAGCTGGTCGAACCGCGCGAGCGGATCTACCGGAAGGCGGCGTGACCGCCCGAGAATGGGTGGTCCGCGTGGCGGATCTCAAGGCCGCGCCCGCGCCGGACGTCCTGGTAACGCTGGGGCTCGGGAGCTGCATCGCCATCATGCTGCACGACCCCGAAGCACGGGTGGGAGGCCTGGCCCACGTGCTCTTGCCGTCCCGGTCGCTGGGCCGCGCGGCGGACACGCCGGGCCGCTACCCCCAGACGGCAATCCCCGCGCTCGTCGCGCAGATGGCAGCGCTCGGGGCCGATCCGCGACGGCTCACCGCGCGCCTGGTGGGCGGGGCCAGCATGTTCGCCAATCTGGTGCCCCCCGGCTCCCTCCAGATGGGCGAGCGCAACGTGATCGCGGCCCGCGAGGTGCTCCACCAGCATGCCATCCCGATCCTGGGCGAGGCGGTGGGCGGCAGCCGGGGCCGCTCCGTCTGGTTTACGCCGGTGGACGGTGTGGTGCGGGTGCGAGTGGTGGGAGAGGCCGATGCCGAGCTCTGAGCTACCCTCGGTCCTGGTGGTGGACGACAGCGCGTTCTATCGCCGGCTGGTCAGCGAGCTGATCGGAGCCTCGGGGGAGTTCCGGGTGATCGGGACTGCCGCCAACGGCCTCGAGGCCATCGCCCGGGTGCACGACCTCGTGCCGGACCTCGTCACGATGGATCTCGAGATGCCCGAGCTGGGCGGGCTCGATGCCATCGGCTACATCATGTCCGAGATGCCGCGTCCGATCGTGGTGCTGAGCTCCTACGCCGGGGCCCATTCCACCGCGGCGATCCGCGCCCTCGAGCTGGGCGCGGTCGAGCTGGTTCCCAAGGAGGAAGGGCACAGCCGCAGCGCCGCGCTCCAGCTCGCCCCCAGGCTGCTCGCGGCGCTCCGCGCGGCACGGGCGGCGGACGTCCGGCGCCTTCCGGTGCTCGCGCG
>JBBIMQ010000384.1:0-2575 GCA_037444345.1 Gemmatimonadota bacterium
CAGTCGGTCCGGATCAGCCAGCCCAGGTCCCGGCGAAAGGGCGAGGGATCGCCTGCCGTGCGCAGTATCCCTCGCGCATCGAGGCGCCCCGTGAGGTCCGGGGACGGGTGCCAATCGAGCACCCCCCCGAAGACGATCGGCAGCCCCTCGACCCGATTGTACGTCTGCCCCGTGCTGAGAAGCAGCGAGCCGCCCAGGTTGCCGGACTGGAAGGTCTTCTCGGCGGTGGCCAGCTCGCCGATCGGGCGCCGGCGTTCCCGGATCGCGAGCGTGCCGTCCGGTTGGCGGGCCACCGGTGCCGCGTCCCAGTACACCCGCGCCTCGCCCTCGTGGGTCCCGCCCGGCTCCACCCGGAATCGCCCTCCCGCCACCAGCACGTCGCCCCGCACCGTGCCGCCCGGCTCGATGAGGAGGTCGCCGTTGACCACCACCAGCCGCCCATCCACCTGGCCGGCAATGCGGGTGATCCCGCGGAACACGGCGATCGTCCCGCCCAGCCGGGTGCCGGAGGGCAGGGCGAGGCCGCCCGCGAGCCGGAGGGTGAGCGAGTCGTTGTAGACTTGCAGCAGCTCGGCCAGGACATCGGCCGGGAACCCCGGCGCCGCCGAGTCGCTGGCCGGCGCGTTCGGGTCAATGACGATCACGGAATCCTGCGCCCGGAGGGCCGCCGGCGCGACCAGGAGCAGGAGCGCCGCCAGCCCGCGGGCCCTACTCACTCCCCACCTCCCGCGGCACCAGGCCCAGCCGCTTCATCCGGCGATACAGGTTGGCCCGGTCGGTCCGCAGCAGGCGGGCGGCCTCGGCCACGTTGCCCGCCGCCCGGCCCAGCGCCTCGCTGATGAGGTCGCGCTCGTAGCGGTCCAGAGCCTCCGCCAGAGGCAGGTCGAACGGCCGCCCTTCCCCCGCGGCGCCGGCCTGCGCGGAGCGAAACCCGACGCCGGGCCGGGCCTCCGGCAGCACCAGCCGGATGCCGTCCTCGTCCACCACGTCGCCACAGAGGATGCCGAGCCGTTCCACCACGTTGGCCAGCTCCCGGATGTTGCCGGGCCAGTGATAGGCCCGGAGCAGACTCAGGGCCCGGTCGGTGTAGCGCTGGGGATGGCCCGGCCGCACCCGGGCGGCCAGATGACTGACGAGCAAGGGCAAGTCCTCGAGTCGCTGGCGGAGGGGCGGGAGCTGGATGGGGAAGATGTTGAGCCGGAAGAACAGGTCTTCCCGGAACGCGCCGGCGCGCACCGCCTGCTCCAGCCGGCGGTTGGTGGCGGCGATCACCCGCACATCCACCTGGGTGGGTTGCTCCGCGCCGAGGCGCTGGAGCACGCCCGTCTCCAGGGTGCGGAGCAGCTTGGCCTGGGCCTCGTGGTTGAGGTCGCCCACCTCGTCCAGGAAGAGAGTGCCGCCGTCGGCCAGCTCGAAGCGGCCCAGCCGCCGCTCGGTGGCGCCGGTGAAGGCGCCGCGTTCGTGGCCGAACATCTCCGATTCCACCAGTTCGCGCGGGATGGCGGCGCAGTTCACGGTGACGAACGGTCCCCGCGCCCGCCGGCTCGCCCGGTGGATAGCCGCGGCCACCAGCTCCTTGCCAGTCCCGGATTCGCCGGTGATGAGCACCCGGGCCTCGGTGGGGGCCACCTGGGCGATGAGCTGGCGGACCTGGGCGAGCGCGGCGCTCTGGCCCACCATCTCGTCCCGTTCGGCGAGCTGCTCGCGGAGCGCGCGGTTCTCCGAGCGGGTGCGCCCCAGCTCCACGGCCGAGCGCAGGGTCACGATCACGGTCTCGGGGGCGAGCGGCTTCTCCAGGAACTGGAAGGCGCCGAGCTGGGCCGCGCGCACCGCGTCGGCGAGCTGCGCCTTGCCGCTCATCATGACGACCGGGGTCTGGAGCCCGCGCTCCCGGAGCCGGCGCAGGGTGTCCAGCCCGTCGGGCCCGGGCGGCATCAGGAAGTCGAGCAGGATCGTGTCCGGTTCGGAGCGGTCCACCGCGAGGAGAGCGGCCTCGCCGCTCCCCGCCTCCTCGACGGCGAACCCCTCGCTTCTGAGCAGCGCGGCGAGCATCCGCCGGATGTTGGCTTCGTCGTCAACCACCAGGACGCGGTGCGGCATCACGAGGAAGATAGCGGGGCCTCGGGGAGGCCCACGATGAAGGTGGCGCCGCCCGCCGGCGCCGGCTCGTAGCGGATCCACCCGCCGTGCGCTTCCACGGTCTGCTTGACCAGCGCGAGCCCGAGTCCGGTCCCGCCCTCCTTCCCGGTGACATAGGGCTCGAACAGCCGGCCCGCGATCGCCGGGGGAACGCCGGGACCATGGTCGGTGATGCGGACCTCGACCCCCGGCGCCGCGGCTGTCAGGCGCAGCTCCACCTCGCCCCTGCCCTCGCACGCCTCGACGGCGTTCCTGAGCAGGTTGGCGAAGGCGCGGCGGAGGGGCTCGTAATGGCCCACGATGCGCGGGGCCCCGGGGTCGAACTCGAGCCGCGCCGTCATCCCGGGCGGCAGGGCGGTGCGGGCCAGGTCCGCCAGGAGCTCCCGCGAGAGGGGGACCACGTTGGGCGCGCCGGCCGGGACGGCGGGCGCGCCCG
>JBBIMQ010000385.1:0-1155 GCA_037444345.1 Gemmatimonadota bacterium
CTCCGGGGCACTCTCCACCAGCACCTCGCCCTCCGGCCGCAGGAACTCGAGGGTCTGCCGGCGCCTGACGACCGAGGCCAGCGCGGCACACACCTGGGGATCGAGCGCCTGTCCGGCGAGCTCACCGACAATCTCCGCCGCCCGGTCGGTCGAGATCGGCTCCCGATACGGCCGCGCGCTCACCAGGGCGTCGTAGGTTTCCGCGGCCGCCAGGATCCTGGCTCCCCAGGGGATGGCCTCGCCGGCCAGGCCGTCGGGGTAGCCCGTGCCGTCCCAGCGTTCGTGGTGCCCTCGGACGAATCGGGCGATCTCGCGCAGATGCTCGAAGGGGACCAGCAACCGGTAGCCCACCTCCGGATGCTGCTTGATCTGGGCGTACTGGTCGGGGGTGAGCGGCCCTCGCTGGTTCAGCACGGCCGCGCTCACGGCGATCATGCCGAGATCGTGCAGGCGGCCGGCCAGGCGGACCGACTCGACCTCGTCGTCCGAGTAGCCCAGCGCGGCTGCGACGGACGCGGCCAGCTCCGCCACCCGGAGCGAGTGGCCCGCCATGAACTCGTCCTTGGCTTCGAGCGCGGTAACGAGCGCCTCCAGGGTGCAGGCTGAGAGCTCGCACAGTCGGGTCCGCTCCCGCTCGAGCTCGGCCATCCGTTCCTCCAGTTCCAGCCGCAGGACCTGGCAGGTGTCCGATCGCTCCAGGCGGCTGGCGCGCTCGGCGAGGACGCGTTCCAGCAGGTCGCGGAGAGCGGCGGAGGTGACCGGTTTGACCAGGTAACCCGCCGCGCCGGCCCGGTAGCAGAGCGCCACCACCTGAGCCGCGTCCTGAGTCGCCGCGACCACCACCTCCGGGGCGGGGTCCAGCTCGGTGGCGCGCCGGATGAGCTCGAGCTGCTCGGTGCCTACGACGCCGGTGCCCAACACCACGGCGGCGAAACGCTGGGTGGCCAGCAGATGCTCGGCCGCTGCCGGCGCCGGGGCGCTCACCACCTCGCGGCCGCTCGCGGCCAGGGCCACCCGCATCTGTCGGAGCTCGTCGGGATCCTCCTCGATCAGGAGAATGCGTTCCGCTACGACGCTCCACCATTCCCGGCTCATAGGATGTCCTCGAAGGCGTCCACCACCGCAGGGTCGAAATGCGAACCGCGGCCCGACCGA
>JBBIMQ010000385.1:1202-2574 GCA_037444345.1 Gemmatimonadota bacterium
AGGGACGCGCGTTGGTCAGCGCGTCGTAGAAGTCGGCGACCGCCACGATCCTGGCCTGGAGCGGGATCGCCGGGCCGGCGATCCCGTGAGGGTACCCCGTCCCGTCCCAGCGTTCGTGATGACTGAGCGCGATGCGTTCAGCCACCTGGAGCAAGGGCGACCGGCCTCGCGCCAGGATGCGCGCGCCGATGATCGTGTGCTGCTTGATGATATCGAACTCTTCCGGGGTCAGTTTGTCAGGCTTGAGCAGGATCCGGTCCGGGATCCCGATCTTCCCCACGTCGTGAAGCGGAGCAGCCCGGCGTATCAGCTCCACCGCGCGCGGGGGCTCGCCCAGCCGCTCCGCCAGGGCAGCCGCCAGGTGCCCCACCCGCCGGGTGTGTTCTCCGGTCTCGTCGTCCCGGAATTCCGCCGCCGCCGCCAACCGTTCGAGCATCTCGACCTGCGAGTCGTGCAACTCCCGGGTGCGTTCCTGCACCGCCAGCTCGAGGCGCTCGTTGCGGTGCGCCAGTTCGCGGTAGAGAAACCGGGTTTCCACCAGATTCCGGATCCGCAGCACCGTCTCGCTCAGGTCGAAAGGCTTGTTGAGAAAGTCCTTCGCGCCGAGGGCGAGCGCCCGCTGCCGGGTCTCGGGAGCGTGGTCGCCTGTGAGCACCAGCACCGGGATGAACTGCTCCGCCGTCAGGGTTCCGAGCTCCTCCAGGATGGCGAATCCATCCCGTCCGCGCAGGTGGAGGTCCAGCAGGACCAGGTCCGGCGCCAGCTCGAGGAAGCGCTGCACCACGAGGCTCCCGTCCTGCTCGACGAAGACCTGGTTGCAGCCCGCCAGGGCGAGCACCCGCCGGAGCACATTGCAGTTGGTCTCTTCATCGTCCACGACCAGGATCCGTGCCTCCTCCAGGCGGCATCGGCCGGGCCGGTCGAACGCCGCCTGAAGCGCGAGCGGGGCGGGCGGAAGGAGCGTCGCTTCCATCAGGACCTCCCCTGGCGGAGGTCCACCAGGATCTGGCGCAGCCGCGCCAGCGCGCGGGTGTGGAGCTGCGACACCCGCGACTCGGTGACGCCGAGCACCCGGGCGATCTCCCGCTGCGGCAGCTCCTCGAAGTAGTAGAGGGCCAGCACCTGGCGCTCCCGGGCCGGCAACCGATCCAGCCCCATTTCCAGCTCCTCGCTCATCGAACCCTCGGCGGCTGGCTCTCCCGGGGGAACGATCGGGAGAAAGGGCTCGGCCTGGGCCAGGTCCAGCGGTGCCGCTTCGAGAGCGGCGACCTCGCTGGCCCAGCGCGCGTAGGTGTCGCTGTCCAGCGCGAGCGCACCGGCCACCTCGTGGGCCCGGGGCGCGCGGCCCAGCCTCGCGGTGAGAACCTCCGCG
>JBBIMQ010000386.1:0-990 GCA_037444345.1 Gemmatimonadota bacterium
GCTCGCGGCTCTGCAGGCTCGCATTGTCGTATGCCGCCGGTGCCCCCGCCTTCGGGCCTACTGCCGCCAGGTCGCCCGCGAGAAGAAGCCCGAGTTCCGCGACTGGGACTACTGGGGCCGCCCGGTCCCCGGCTTCGGCGACCCGCGCGCCAGGCTCCTCGTCGTGGGGCTCGCCCCCGCCGCGCACGGAGCCAATCGCACCGGACGCATGTTCACCGGCGACGCGAGCGGCGACTGGCTCTACCGGGCCCTCCACCGCTTCGGCTTCGCGAGCCAGCCCACCTCCCTGCACCGCGGCGACGGGCTTCGCCTCCGCGACTGCTACATCACGGCGGCCGCCCGCTGCGCGCCCCCCGGCAACCGGCCGTCGCGCGGCGAGCTCGAGACCTGCCGCCGCTGGCTCGCGCGCGAGATCGCCCTTCTCCCCCGGGTGCGAGTGGTCGTCGTGCTGGGCCGGATCGCCTGGGAGGCGTGGCTCCGCGCCGCCGGCTGGTGGAGCCGCCTCCCTCCCGCCGAGCGGCCGCCCTTCCGGCACGGAGCGAAGACGGTCCTGCCTGACGGCACGGTGCTCATCGCCAGTTACCACCCCAGCCGGCAGAACACGAACACCGGCCGGCTCACCAGAGGCATGTGGCATCGGGTGTTCCGGATGGCGAGGGGGGCGGTGGGAGTAGGACGGTAGGACGGTAGGACGGTAGGACGGTAGGACGGTAAGACGGTAGCGCATTGAAATGGCCAGCGCTGCGATTCTAGACCCCACGGGCACGTGCGTGAGGGGCTAGCTTGCGTGCATGGCCCCGTACGAGAGGCTGGAGGCCTGGCATGAGGCGCACTCGCTCGCGTTGGCCGTCTTCGCAGAGACCGATTGCTGGCCGCTCCGGGAGCAGTTCGTCCTTACTGCGCAGGTGCGGCGAGCTGCCCTCTCCATCCCTACCAACATTGCCGAGGGTGCGGCAAGGCGGGGGCCCAGGGAGTTCCGGCGGTTTCTCG
>JBBIMQ010000386.1:1000-2565 GCA_037444345.1 Gemmatimonadota bacterium
ACGCCGCTTTGGGTTCGATGTCGGAGCTCACGTATCTGCTGCGCTTTGCGCACGATCGAGGCTATCTGAGTGATACCCGCGCGCGGCACCTCGAAGCGCTCCGCGACCGCACTGGGCGCCTGCTCTGGCGCCTCCTGATGCAGGTGTCCCGCGCCGCCCGCCGCGCTGCTCGATAACCCTACCGTCTTACCGTCTTACCGTCCTACCGTCTTACCGTCCTACCGTCCTACCGTCTTCACCCTCTCCCCCGCCGCAAGCCTCGTCGTCGGCTCCATCCCATTGATGAGCGCCAGCTCCTCGACCGGCACCACCGACGGCTGCTGCTGGTTGAACTCGGCCAGGGTCATGGCCCGGGGCACGGCGGCGATCCGGATTCGATTCGGCTGCACGCCAAGCGCGGCCGGATCCGTGAGGCGGCGGAAGCTCCCGATGAAGCTCCGGAAGGTTGGATCGTAGCGCCGGAAGGCGCCCGCGCCGGAGTAGGCAAGAAGCCGGTAGGTGAGGCCGTTGTACTCCAGGAAGGCCACATAGCCTCGGAGTTGCCCGCCGTCTTCCGTGGCAGCCCCGAACGGAGCCGTGGCTGCCGGATGCCCGTTGATCGGCGCCGAGCTCGGGGTACCCCCCTGCACCCCCTCCTGGGCGAGAAACTTCCGCATCGCCGTCCCCGGCGGATCCTCTCCCGCGATCGTGAGCGCGGCGATCGCGTCCTGATCAGGGCTCTGGCCCACCACCTGCGCAGGGCTGTTCTGGGTCTTCCAGCCCGAGGGAAACGTCAGCTCGAACGCGAGATCAGGATGGAGGAACCGCCCGTTCTGGAAGAACCCCTGGCGCGGATTCTCGCCGTACACCATCCCGTCAATCGCGGCGAGGTACTGCTCCCGATTCACCCGCAAGGTGTCGAAGTCCGCGGTCACCTCGCGCAACCGGCGGCGGGTCGCCTCGATGCGGTCGCCCGGATCGGGATGGGTCGAGAGCCATTCGGGGATCCGCTGGCCCGACTTGGCGCTCACCCGCTGGAGCGTCGCGAAGACATCCGCCATCCGCCGCACGTCGTAGCCGTCGCGCAGGGCGTAGCGGAACCCGAGCTGGTCCGCCTGGCGTTCGTCGTCCCGCCCGTACTTGAGGAAGAGGATACCGAGCCCCGTGCTCAGAAGCCCCGCGTGCCGGGCGACATCCGAAGAGAGGATCGAGCCGGCCACGAGGCCGAGCTGGGCGAGCTGGGCCCGCGAGATCTGGCGGACCGAGTGCTTGGCGGTCACGTGGCCGATCTCGTGGCCCAGGACGGAGGCCAGCTCGGCCTCCGAGTTCATGTGGGTGAGAATGCCCCGCGTCACGAAGATGTACCCGCCCGGGAGCGCGAAGGCATTCACCACCGGATCGTCAATGACCGTGAAGTTCCACGGGAGACGGGGCCGTTCCGTCGCCGTCGCCATCCGGGTGCCGATCGCGCGGACGTAGCGCTGGACTCCCGAATCGGGGTACACCCCCATTTCCCGCGAAACCTGGACCGCGTAGTCGCGGCCCATGGCGATCTCCTGGCTTTCCGAAACCAGGGAAAGTTCCGT
>JBBIMQ010000387.1:0-2541 GCA_037444345.1 Gemmatimonadota bacterium
GTGGACCGTGGCCATCGCGACGCCCAGCTCCCGCGCGGCCTCCACGGCGCCGGCGACCGTATGCGGGATGTCATGCCATTTGAGGTCGAGGAAGACCTGAAGCCCGCGCCCGGCGAGCTCGCGAACCAGGCCCGGCCCTTCGCGATTGAAGAGGACCGGGCCCACCTTCACCCACCGCAGAGCCGGCAACCGGTCGAGCAGTCGCCTGGCCTCGACGCCCGGCAGGTCGAGCGCCAGGACGATCTCAGGCACCGTGTGCCTCCAGGTCCCGCACCACCCGCTCCGGCAACCGGGGGTCCGCCAGCGCCGCGGTCCCGATCGCCACGAGCGAGGCCCCGGCCCGCAGGTACTGGCGCACGTCGTGCGCGCTCCGGACTCCTCCCACGCCGATTACGGGAAGTGCCCCGTCGGTGCGCTCGACGACCCGCCGAGTTGCCAGCAGCCCGACCGGGAGGAGGGCCGGGCCGCTCAGACCACCGGCCCCGTGCCCCAGCCGGGAGCGCCCGTCGGGGCCTGCGAGAAACCCGGGGATGGTGTTCACCACCGTGATGCCGTCGGCGCCGGCGGTGCGGAGGACCGCTGCCATGCCGCCGAGGTCGGGCAGGACCGGGGAAAGCTTGGCGAAGAGGGGCCGGCGGGTGCAGGCCCGGCAGCGCGCGATCACTTCGGCTGCGCTCTCCGGGTCCGCTCCGAACTCGAGGCCGCCGGCGCTGGTGTTGGGACAAGACAGATTGATCTCGTAGCCCGCGACGGCCTGGCAGTCCTCCAGCCCCTGCACCACGGCGGCGAATTCTCTGGCCGTGAAGCCAACGACGTTCACCAGCACGCGGGCCCGGCTCAGGTGACGCGCGAGCCAGGGGAGCTGTTCCGCCCTGACCCGCTCGAGGCCCGGGTTGGCGAGGCCCACCGAGTTGAGCATGCCGAAGGGGAACTCGGCCACCCGGGGCGCCCGGTTGCCGGCCCGGGGCTCCAGGCTCACGGCCTTGGTCACGATTCCGCCGAGCCGATCGAGATCAATGACGCCCGCCACTTCCCGGCCGAAACCGGCCGTGCCGGCGGCGAGGAGTACGGGATTCTGAAACCGGATGCCGAGTACCGTGCGCGCGAGGTCGTGCGGCACCGTCACTCCAGCGGCCGCCGGGGCTGGGTCCCGGCGGGGGGGCCCGGCGGTCGCGCCGCGCCCCGCCCCTCGGGCCGGAAGGAGATGGCGAATCGGCGGAGGGAATCCTCCAAGGCCTGATACTCGGGGGATTCCCGCCCATCGAGCACGGCCAGGTAGGGGCTGGCGGCGTACTGCTCGGCGAGGCGTCCACGGAGGGTGTCCGCCCCGGCGGAGTCGAGCGCCATGAGGGCCAAGAGCGCTTTCGGCGCGTAGGGCGAGTCGGGCCACTCGCTCACCAGCCTCTGGAACAGCCGGGCGGCGAGGCGGGGCGCCCCCACCGAGTCGCGCGCCATTTCGGCGGCGACGAAGGTCCTGAGATCGCCGAGCCGGGCTCCCGGCACGGCCGAGTCCGCGGCGGCGCGGGTGCGCCGGACCAGCACCGCGAGCAGGGCAGCCGAGGGCGCATGGGGGCCGCGGGACTCCGCCAGTTCCTCGAGCGAACTCTCGAGGGGGGGCAGCTCCTCCGCGGTTTCGGAGCGGGCCAGGGCCGCCCGGATCCGGGTGAGCCGGGCGAGCCCACCGCTCGGCAGTCCTGCGCCGATCTCCTCCGCCAGGGCGAGCCGCGCTTCCGCGCGAGCCGGATCTCGGGCGAGCAGGCGGGTGCCGTCCTCCGCAAGCAGCGTGGCGCGAAAGCCTGGCGTGGCGTTCGGGATCGTCAGGACTCGGTCCAGCAGTGCCGAGGCCTGGACCGGATCGTGGCTGGCAGCGGCGGCGAGGATGGCCGACCAGGGCGCCAGGGTGTCGCCCTCGGCGAGGAGGGAATCGGCCACCGCGGCCGCTTCCGCGAGGCGCCCCAGTCCGGCGAGCGCGGCGGCGCGCTCTCCCCGAGCCCGCGGATGCGGGGTGCGCGAGAGTTCCGCCAGCGCCGTCTCGTACTGCCCCGCGGCCCGGAGCGCCCGCCCATGTTCGTAGAGCGCCCGCTCCCGCCGTCGCCGATCACGGCTCTCGAGCAGCCGCCCGAAGGCCACCATGGCACCGCGGCTATCGCCCAGGGTCAGGCGGCAGTCCCCCAGCTCGAGCGCCGCGTCCTCGACCAGGCGGCGATCCCCCCCGCCCGTCATCACCTGTTCCAGCGGTCCCACCGCCCGCTCGCAATCCCGGAGCCGGGCCAGCGCGACGCCCCGGAGGTAGCGGGCCTCTTGGGCCCACTTGCTGCGCGGGTGCCGCACCAGCACCGTCTCCGCCTTCACCGCGACCAGGTTCCAGTACTGCGAGGCCTCCAGCGTGCGGCCCTCCTGCTCGGCCTTGCGGGCCGATCCGGCGAGCCGCTTGGCGTGGTACATCGCGTTGTAGTAGGCGCACCCCAGCAGGAGCACCAGGCCAGCCAGCAGGGACCGCCTCACCGCCGCCCTCCCCCGCCGGCGGCGGGGGTGGTCCCG
>JBBIMQ010000388.1:0-2535 GCA_037444345.1 Gemmatimonadota bacterium
GGCCGCGGGCGGCTGATCGCCTCAGGTCACCGCGGTGCTCTCCAGTTCAGCCAGCATCTCCCCCGCCGACTGCCACCGCTCCGCGGGCCGCTTCCGGAGCGCCCGCATGACGAGCCCCCGGAACCGTTCCGGCGTCTCGGGTCGGAACTCGCCCACGTCGGGCGGCTCGACTTTCTGGTGCATCTGGAGGACGGACATCTCGCTGGCGCTCACGAACGGCGGCCGGCCCGCCAGGCATTCGTACAACACGCAGCCCAGCGAGTAGAGATCGCTGCGGGAATCGAGGTCGGGCGCGGCCACGATCTGTTCCGGGCTCATGTAGGTCGAGGTGCCGACCGTCATCCCGGAACGAGTCACCCGGTCGGTGGCCGACACCATGACGGCCCGCGCGATGCCGAAGTCCACCAGCACCGAGCCTTGGGGGGAGAGGATGATGTTGTCAGGCTTGACGTCGCGATGCACGAAACCCAGGCCGTGCGCGTGGGCGAGCGCCTCGAGCAGCTCGCCGGCGAGCCGCGCGGTATCGGGAACCGCCAGTCGCCGGATCCGGTCGAGCGTGGCCTTGAGGGTGGGACCCACGATGTACGGCATGACGTAGTACACCAGCCAGTCCCGCTCGCCCATGTCGAGCAGGCGCCCGATCCGGGGATGGTCGAGCTGGCGCAGCACGGCGATCTCCCGCAAGAAGCGGTCGGAAGTGACGCTGGCGAGGAGCTCCGGGTGGAGGGCCTTGAGCGCGACCGGCCTCCCCTCCCGATCGGCCGCGAGGTAGACGCGGGCTGCCCCGCCCCGGCCGATTTCCCGGTCCACGGCATACAGCCCTTCCAGGGCCCGGCGGACCATGGGGAGGAGGTCGCGGGGGATTGCCGCCTCACCGGAACATGCCGGCCTATTGTGGGTCCCCGATCCGGGAGGCGCAAGAGGCGAGGAGCGAACCTGGGAGGCATCGAAGGCCGGGAAAGCCCGAAATCAACCGCCGGATCGCGCGGGCGAGCGGATCGGATGGCTCGAAGGCGGGGGTCGGGAGTCGGGGATCCCGGGGGATCCCGCCGGGGGGCTTCGGCCCCGGCGCAGGGCAGCAGCTCCAGGCGGCGCGAGGGTTGGATGCCCTGGCGGCGCGGGGAACCTCGAGCCGCGTGACTCAGACCCGCTCCGCCGCCAGAGCCCGCACCAGGTCGCTCGTGGAGATGACGCCGACCAGCTTCCCGTCCTCCTCCACGAAGAGCCGGTGCACCTCGAGATAGAGCAGCCGCTGGGCGGCCTCCTTCGCGGTGGCGTCCGGTGTGATGGTCTGGGGTCTGGGCGTCATGATCTCCTGGACCAGCGTGTCCTCGAGGAGCCGATCGCGCGCGGCCGCGTCCTCGCACTCGGCCAGGGCATCCAATACGTCCGTGGCCGTGATGACGCCCTCGAGCTTTCCGTGACGATCCACCACGGGCAGCCCGGAGATGTGGCCCTCGGCCAGAGTGGCGATCACCTCACCGACGGTTTGCGCGCCGGAGACGGACCGCACATTGGTCTGCATCAGGTCCCGTACCAGCATGACAACCTCCCGGGATGAGGGAGCCGAACAGGATTTCCGCCTCCCGCCTGCCGCCACAAGGGGATTGCTTTCCCTCCGGGGGGCCGTGGCGAGCTGGTGCCAGGAATCCAGGCGGGGAGCGGGTCCACTTCCGGTAATCAACCGCTCCGGCCCTGAACGGAGCGTGAAGCGGGGAGGAAGAGACGGCCGCCGAACTAAACCCCGAGCCCGGGCCGGACATCCAAGGGATGGTGTCCCTGCCCGAGACCGTGCGCCGCGCCCAGGCCGGCGACCAGGCCGCCTTTCGGACGCTCTACCAGGAGCAGGTGGGGCGGGTGTACGGGGTCTGTCTCCGGCTCTCCGGCGATCCGGCCGAGGCCGAGGAGCGGACCCAGGACGTGTTCGTGCGAGCCTGGGAGCGGCTGGGGTCGTTCCGGGGCGAGAGCGCCCTGTCCACCTGGCTGCACCGGCTCGCGGTCAACCTCGTGCTCGAAGCCCGGCGAAGTGCCGCGCGGCGCCGAGCCCGGGTGGAACTCGCCGATGACCCGACCGAACTGGACCAGGCGCCGGCTCCGTGCCGGACCTCGGGGTCGGCCGATCTCGAGCGCGCCATCGCGGCACTCCCCGAGGGCGCTCGACTGGTGTTCGTGCTGCACGACATCGAGGGCTATCAGCACGAGGAAATCGCGGCGTTGACCGGCCTGGCGGAAGGTACGTCGAAGGCACAGCTCCACCGGGCGCGCCGGCTGCTCCGGGAGGCACTGGACCGATGACCTGCGACGAGGTTCGAGCCCGGCTCGACGACTACGTGGACGGCGGACTCGCGCCGCCCGAAGCCGAGGAGTTGGAGCGGCATGTCCGCGGCTGTGACGCCTGCCGGGGCGAGGCGGCTCGACTCCAGAGCCTGCTTGCGGCCGCCCGGGCGCTGCCCCGGCGGATCGAGCCGCGGCGGGATCTCTGGGCCGGCATCGAGGCCCGGCTGGCTCTGGCGGGCCGCGGCGTGCGCCCGCCCA
>JBBIMQ010000389.1:0-2519 GCA_037444345.1 Gemmatimonadota bacterium
CCGGGGTGGAGGACCCGCACTGGAGCTATCCCGGCGAGGGGCTGCGGCTCTCGCCCGGGGCGGGCCCGACCTCGGCGGTGCCGCCAGCCGATACGCCGGTGCCCGGGCTGGTCGAGCGGCCTGACACTGCAGCTCCCCCGGTCGCGGCTGCCCCGGCCCCCGCGCCCGCGGCCGACACCGCAGAGGCCGCCCCGGCGGAGGATGCCATGGCCGAGCCAGGCCTGGCCGAGCCCCAGGTGGGCGAACTGGGCGAGGAGGCCCGCGACAGTGTGGACCTGAGCGTGCTGGTGGGGTCGCGGAGCCGGACCCGCTTCGGCCCGACGCTGGAGACCAACCTGGAGCGCAACTTCCGGCCTGTCAGGCGGAGCGAGTTCTACAGCTCGGGGTTTCTCACCGAGCAGCTCCCGTTGCCGCTGGGCAGCTATCTCGGCTCGGTCGAGCCGATGCAGATCGAGGAGACGGCCAACCGGAGCGCCAACGTGACCTTCACTCGGGTCGCGGTCTCGCCGCCCCCCGGGGCCCAGTACCAGGTAGGCGATACCCTGCTGGTGGTCGTGTTGCAGCGGGAGATTCCGGGATATGGCCAGGTGGTGCTCCCCACCGGCATGGTCCGGGTGCTCGACGTCAGCCGCCCGGAAAACCTGGCGGAGGTGATCGCGACCTACGGGCCGCTCAGGCGGGGCCAGCAGGTGCTCCCGGCGGAGCGGTTCGCCGACCCGGGAAACGTGCGGCCGGTGCCGATCTCCGACGGCGTGCGGGGCGAGGTGATTGACAGCCGCGACGCGCAGCCGCTCAAGGGCCCGCAGGACGTGCTCTTCATCAACCGCGGCCGCCAGGACGGGGTCGGGCTGGGCGATCTGTTCGAAGTCCGCCTGACTCCCCGCGAGCGCGCCGAGGCCGCCAGCACGGTCGCGGAGGTGGTCGCCACCCTTCAGATTGTCCACCTGGGCGACCGCACGGCCACCGGCCGCGTGGTCCGGGTCTCCCAGCCCAGGATCGAACCCGGCATGGAGGTCCGCCAGATCGCCAAGCTCCCTTCGTGAGCGGGCTCGCGCGCCCGGTCCCGTTCCTTGCCGTATCCGCGCGTGGGGTCACGGACCCCCCGCGCGCCCTTCCGCCGACCGTCATCGTTGCCTGACCGAGGTTCCCCGTGATTCTCCAGGCCGGCACTCCCACGGCGTCCGCCTCCTGGCAGCTCATTGTCCAGTCCAGTCCGGAAACCAAGGTGGTCCTGGCTGTCACCCTGCTCTTCTCGCTCCTCTCGTGGTTCATCATCGGGCTCAAGTGGTGGCAGTTTCGCCGGGTGCGGCGCCAGGCCGACCGGTTCTTCACCGAGCTGGAGCGGGCGACCCGGCTCAAGGAAGCCTACCACGCCGTCATGAAACTTCCGCCCTCTCCGTTCAACCGGGTGCTCCGCGAAGGTATGCACTTCTTCACCGAGCTCCGTCCGGGGGCGCTGCGGGATCAGCCGCCGCCGCCCGGTGACGCCACCCTCAGCGCCACCCAGCTCGAGGCCCTGAAGATGGTGCTGGGCAAGGAGGTCGCCGCGGAGCGCGATATCATGGCGCGGTTCATCCCGTCGCTCGCGACGATCGGCTCGGTGAGTCCGCTCCTGGGCCTGCTCGGCACCGTTCTCGGCGTGATGGACGCCTTCATCGGGATCTCGCTGCGCGGTTCGGGGAACATCAGTGCCGTGGCGCCGGGGGTGGCCGAGGCGCTGGTCACCACCGTGGCCGGCCTGGCCACCGCGATTCCCGCCGTGATCGGCTACAACGTGTTCGTCAACCGGCTCAGTCTCTTCGCCGGTGAGCTGGAGGGGTTCGCCAACGAGCTGGTCGGCACCATGGCCCGGGAGGGGTTGCTCTGACATGGCCGGGATCCTCGGGGGTCGCGGGGGGCTGCGCGGGCATGGGGAGCTGCCCCTCAACGCCGACATCAACGTCACCTCGCTGGTGGACGTGGCGTTCGTGCTCCTCATCATCTTCATGATCACCGCCCCGATCATGCAGGGCGGGGTGGACGTGCAGCTCCCGCGGGCCGAAGCCCGGCCCATCACGGCGCGGGAAGGGGTGGTGGTCAGCATCAATGCGCAGGGGCGGGTCTTCATTGACGAGACCCCGGTCTCCCTGGCCGACTTTCGGCTGACGTTTCGCGCCCTGGTCCAGACTCGCAAGCCGCGCTCGGTGTACCTTCGGGCTGACCGGCGCGTCCCCTACGGGGAGGTGGTCCGGGTCCTGGCGATCATCCGGACCTCCGGTGTTTCCGATGTGGGCCTGGTGGCCGAAGAGGAGGAGGAGCGGCGGTGAAGCTACGGCGCGTCCGGCGCCGGGAAGGCGGGGTGGCGGCAGGTCTGCTCGGTACCGTGTTCGCCCATGCGGCCGCGGCGCTGTTCCTGCTTGCCGCGGTGCGCCCCGGGGAGGCCGGGCCGCCGGTCTATGCCGTGGAGCTGGTCGCGGCGCCGCCGCCGGCGCCCGAGGCGCGACGAGCGCCGGAAGTCGTGCCCCGGCCGCCCGCCGAGC
>JBBIMQ010000390.1:0-912 GCA_037444345.1 Gemmatimonadota bacterium
CCGGCACGCCTTCGACATCGCGGCCGCCGCCGAGCCGGGAGCGCCCCACCGGGCCTGGGAGCTGTTCCGCCTGGACCACGGCGGTCCGGCTCCGGCCATCGCCGCCCGCGCGCTCGCCGGCCTCCAGGTCCGCCGCGATGGGTACGGCTATGACCTCGCCGCCTGGGCGCTGTATCGCGCAGGCCGGAGTGCCCAGGCCTGGCCGCTCGCCCTCCGGGCCCTCGCCCGCGGCACTCGGGACGGGCTGCTCCATTACCACGCCGGACGAATCGCACTCGCCCTGGGCGACACCGCACGAGCCCGCCTGGAGCTGGAGCGGGCGATCGCGATCAGCCCTCGGTTCGATCCCTGGCACGCGGATACCGCCCAGGCCCTCCTCCACATGGTCCGGCAGCCTGAAAATCTCGCAATCGCCAGTGGCGGCCGGCCGCTCCGGCGCCCAGGAGCTCCGAGACCGAAGATCCCGGAATAGCCGGCCCATGTCCACACTGCTCGCCTATCTCCAGCTCGGCTTTCACCACGTCGTCTCGCCGGCGGCGCTCGATCATGTGCTCTTCCTCCTCGCCCTGGCCGCTGGATACCGGCTCGGCGACTGGTCGGCTGGTCTCCGGGTGGTAACGGCGTTTAGCGCCGGGCACTCGCTCACCCTCGCCCTCACCGTGCTGGGGGTGGTGGTGCCGCCGGCGGCGTGGATCGAGTTCCTGATTCCGGTCACCATCCTGGTCACCTGTGTAGCCAACCTCGTTCGCGCCGCGGGGGCCGGGGAAGCGCTGCAGGTCCGCCGGCGAGCGGTGCTCGCCGGCCTGTTCGGGTTGGTGCACGGGGCCGGCTTCGCGGGATACCTCGCGCGGCTCGAGCTCGATCATCCCGCCGTTCCCCTCGTGGGATTCAATCTGGGCGTCGAGCTGGGCC
>JBBIMQ010000390.1:922-2513 GCA_037444345.1 Gemmatimonadota bacterium
AGGTGGCGGTGTTGGGCGCCGCGGCCGTGCTCTTTGCCGGGGTGGATCGCGGGCTCGGCAGCAGGCTCCAGCTCCGGAGCGCCGCTGTTTCCGCGGTGGTGGGAGTGGCCGCCCTCCAGATCTCCTTGGAGCGACTGCCGTGAGCCTGGCCCTGCGTGGCGCCCTGCTAGGGGCAGCGCTGCTACGGGCGCTCCCTCATCCCCTCCACACGACCCACACCGAACTGGTCGAGCGGAGCGGCACCGTGATGGTCACCATCCGGGCCTTCACGGAAGACCTCGAGGCCGCGGTGCGGCACACCTGGCCACACCGCACCCTCGACGACTCGACCCTGGCGAGCTACGCCCGATCGAAACTGGTCCTCCGGGACCGGGAGGACCGGCCGCTCCGGGTGTGGTGGCGGGGCCGGCGCAGCGCGGGCGATCTCACGTTCCTGGACTTTCAGGTCGGGGCGCGAGGTCTCGCAGGGGTTCGGGTGGACAATCGCCTGCACTTCGAGCTTTTTGCGGACCAGGTGAACATTGTCCAGGCCCGTTACGGGGGCCGCACCGAGACCTTGCTCTTCACCCCCGGATCACCTCCCGGCGTGCTGCCCTGAGCCCAGGGAGATCCGGATCGTGGTTCCAGACGGCCAGCCCGGGACCGGAGCGCTCGCACCGGGGCCGGGCGAGTCGCGAGCGGAGCACTGGAGGATCGGAAGACCGGCGGCCGGAACGGGGCGGGTGGGATGGCAGACGGAGGTTGGGGTCCGCTCGCCGGGCCCGGCGGAACGGGCTTGTGAGGGCGAAGCGAGGGATGGTACACT
This sequence comes from Gemmatimonadota bacterium, assembly GCA_037444345.1. GTDB lineage: Bacteria > Gemmatimonadota > Gemmatimonadetes > Gemmatimonadales > GWC2-71-9 > JADJOM01. Next base: position 1,728 of record JBBIMQ010000390.1, read on the forward strand.
GACGGGGGTTATGGCGCTCACTGACGCTTCTCCCTCGGGTGCCGAGGATGCGGAGGCCGTCCGCCGGATGGCGGCCGGTGACCAGGCCGCCCTGTCGCTCCTGTACGACCGGTACGGCCAGATCCTCTATGCAGTCGCCTATCGAGTAACAGGCCAGCGGGCGGACGCCGAGGAGGCCGTGATGGAGGCGTTCGCCCAGGCCTGGCGCGATGCATCCCGATTCGAGGCCGGCCGCGGGTCGGTGGCGGCCTGGCTCACCATGATGGCCCGGAGCCGCGCGCTCGATCTCATCCGGGCCCGGGACCGCCGGACCCGAATCACGGAGTCGGCGGCGTGGGAGACCTCGGGCGATCCGCCCGCCATGGGAACCGCTGCGGAGCCGGGCCGAAGGCTGGAGGATGAGGAGCGCCGCCGCCAGGTGGCGGCGGCGCTGGCGGCGCTGGCCCCGGCTCAGCGCCAGGCCATCGAGCTGGCCTACTACGAAGGGCTGTCGCAATCGGAGATCGCCGAGCGGCTCCAGGAACCACTCGGCACGGTGAAGACGCGAATGCGGGTCGGCATGCAGAAGCTCCGAGAGGCGCTCCGCCCGTATTACTTCGAGGGGGCGCTGTGAGCGGCGGGCGCGACGAGCATCTCGACGATCTCGCAGCGGCCTACGCCCTCGGCGCCCTCGAGGCCGGGGAGGCGAGGGCCTTCGAGGCCGAGCTCGCCCGCCGCCCGGAGCTGGAGCGCCAGGTGGCCGAGTACCGCGAGGTCGCGGCGCTCCTGGCCCTCGCGGCTTCGGGC
>JBBIMQ010000391.1:0-2509 GCA_037444345.1 Gemmatimonadota bacterium
GCTTCCTGGTGCGCCCTGGCGGCCTCGGCCGCGGTGGTGGCGCGGCGGACCTTCTTGATCGCGGTCCGGAGCGCACTGCGGCGGCGCCGGTTCGCCTCGTAGCGCGCGCGCGACTTCCGGAGGGCTTTCTTGGCGGACTTGATCCGGGGCACAGCGGTCCTCGGGGGTTGGTGTGACGACCAGGGAAGCTCTGCGGCGACCCGCCGCCAGAGCCACCGGCCGGCCGGGCTCGAGCCCACGGTCTGCCGGCGCCCCCAAGCCTCGAGACCAGCGTCCCGGCCTGGCGCGGAGCATTCCCGGGGAGCGGCAAACCTAGAAAGGCGGCGACCCAGGGTCAAGCGGATACGGGTTTTCCGGTCCAGGGCAGGCCATTAGATTGAAGGCGGTTTCCGAGGTGGCGGCAGCCTGTGCGCTGCCGCTCACCGGCACCGCTCAACCCTCGGCCCAGACGACCCTGAGCAGCGATATCGTCCTCATCATTCCGGTCCTTCTGTTCTCGATGGTGGCGCACGAGTATGCGCACGCCCGAACGGCTCTCTGGCAGGGCGACGACACCGCCTACCAGTTGGGTCGAGTGACCCTGAATCCCCTCCCTCACATCGATCCCTGGATGACGATCCTGCTGCCGGCGCTACTGTTGATCGGCACGGGGGGGAAGTGGACGTTCGGCGGTGCCAAGCCCGTGCCGGTGGTGTCCCGCAAGTTCCGCAACTACGTGCGGGGAGACGTGATCGTCTCTTCGGCCGGGGTGGTGACGAACCTCGCCCTGGCGGGGCTCTGCGCCGGACTTTTCCTCGCCTTCCACGCCCTGGCCGACTGGATGCCGGCTGCGGCGGCCGGGCTGGCCATCTTGCAGCGGATGATGGTCTGGGGGATGTGGTTCAATCTGCTCCTCTGCTTCTTCAATCTCATCCCGATTCCTCCCCTCGACGGCTCGCACCTTCTCTATCACCTGCTGCCCCCGGCCTGGGGCCTCCGGCTGCGCCAGGTGGGGCAGTTCGGGTTTCTCCCGTTGCTCTTCCTCCTCTTCGTCTTTCCGGGCGTAACGGCCTTCTTCCTGACGCCGGCGCGGTGGGGGATGGCGGCGCTGTTCGCTCTGGTGGCTCCGTACGGGATCGGGACGGCGTGGAATCCGTTCGAGGCGTGACCCCGCCCACCGCCGCGCTCGGCGCCGACCCCGGCTTCGTGGTGCGGCTGGATCAATTTTCCGGGCCGCTCGATCTGCTGCTTCACCTGCTGCGGGAGGAGCAGATTGACATCGCGGACATTCCCGTGGCCCGGATCGCCGACCAGTTCCTCGAGGTCATCCATGAGCTAGGCCTGAACCAGGCGGCGGATTATCTGGAGATGGCGGGCCGGTTGCTCCGGCTCAAGGCCCAGATGCTGCTGCCCCGGCGCGAGGGTGAGGAAGGGTGGGAGGATCCGCGGAGCGAGCTGGTGCGCCGCCTGCTCGAGTATCAGCAGATCAAGGAGATCGCCCGCTGGCTGGAGCGCGCCGCCGAGCGGCGGGCGCTCCAATTTCCGCGCGGCTACCTGCCCGAGCCGCCGGAACTGCCGCCCCCGCCACTGGCGCTCGAGCTCCTGGGGTTTGTGCAGGCGGTCGAGCGGGTCATCGCGGCGATACCCCAGCCGGTCCTCCATCGCGTGGTTCCCCGGCCGCTCGACACGGAGGGCGCGCTGCGGCGCCTGGAGGTTCTGCTGGCCCAGCGCGAGGTGTTCAGCTGGGTGGAGGCGCTGGGCGCGCACCCCACCATCGTGGAGGTGCTCTCGACGCTGCTCGCCGTGCTGGAGCTGGCTCGCCGCGGACTCTGCCGCCTGGCGCAGCCGGCACCCTTCGAGCCCCTGCTGGTCTACCGCGAGACGCCGTGCCCGGCACCGGCTGTCGGGGAGGAGCTGACGACCCATGTCCCTCAGACCACTGGCCCAGTTGCTTGAGGCGGCCCTGTTCGCGGCCAGCCGCCCGCTCACCGTCGAGGAACTCCAGACCCTGGAGGGAGAGGCGACGGCCGCTGACGTGCGGGCGGCGCTCGACGAGCTCCGGGAACACTACGACTTTGGCGGTCACGCCGTGGAGGTGGTCGAGCTGGCCGGCGGTTATCAGGTGCTCACCCGGCGCGCGTTCGCCGAGGCGATCGAACGGGCGCAGTTCGCGGCGCGCCCCGCGCGGCTGACGGCCGCGGCACTCGAGACCCTGGCGGTCATCGCCTACCGGCAGCCTGTGGGGCGGGCCGAGATCGAGGAGATCCGGGGCGTGTCGGCGGGCGGGGTGCTGCGGACCCTCCAGGAACGGGGGCTCATCGAAGTGGTGGGCCGGAGCGATGGGATGGGGCGGCCGCTGCTCTATGGGACGACGGCGCTCTTCCTCGAGCTGCTGGGCCTGCGCGATCTGGCCGAGTTGCCGCGAGCCGAGGAGTTCAGCGTGGCCCTCCAGCCGCCCCGGCCGGCGGCGGCCGACGCCGACGAGGCCGCCGCCTCGGTGCCCGCGGAATCGTGAGCCGCATGCGGCTCC
>JBBIMQ010000392.1:0-2469 GCA_037444345.1 Gemmatimonadota bacterium
GGCCGCCCGCCCGGGCCCGCGTCGCCGGCGAGGGATGCCCCAGCGCGCGGCGCAGCGGCTCCACCACGCTCCGGTCGCGGAAGCGGCCCAGGGCGTCCACCGCGGCATGGCGGACTCGCTCGTCGCCGTGACCGAGCAGTCGGACCAGGTGCGGCACTGCCTCCGCCCTGCCCAGCCTGCCGGCCAGTTCCGCGGCCAGCCAGAGATCGAACCACCGATCGCTCTGGAACAGCGGAAGAAGGAGCGGCAGCGCCTCTGGCATCCCGCTCAGGGCGTCGAGCAGGAATCCGCGGGGGCCCAGCGTGTCGCTCCCCCGGAGAATCTCGAGCGCCAGTTCCGCGCCACCGGCGCCAGCGAATCGAAGCACCTCGACGGTACGCGGCTGCTCCTCCGGAATCCGGTAGGCCTGCTCGATCAAGGCCTGAAGCACAGGCGGGGCCAGCAGCCGGCGGAGCGCGATGGCGAAGGTTCTCCGGGTCTCCTCGGAGAGCCCGGGCAGCAGCCGCAGGGCGGCCTGCGCGTCATGCAAGGCAGGGTGATACCGCCCCTCGCCGAGCTTGGCGCCCAGGTCCCGGAGCACCGATTCCAAGAGCTCCGCCAGGCGGTCTCCTGGCCTGGCGCGGGGTACCTGCTGGGCCGGGGGCAGGGGCGACAAGGGCGGCGGGACGACCGGGGCTGATGGCCTTGCGGCGGCTGGCGCCGGGACCAGCTCGACCTGAACCGCCGCAGTGCTCGGGATGGGGGCCGTGTCGTCCGCCAGGGCCTTCACCAGAGCCAGGAGTTCGGGGGCGGGCGCCCCCGCTCGGACCCGGATCGCGTCTACCCCGCGGACCAGAAGCCGTTCCTTGAGCGGGTCGCCGTCGAGCGCCCAGGTGTTCTCGATGCCGGCTTCGACCACCGCCGGCTCCCGCGCGACCCGTGCCGCGAGGCTCTCCACGGCCCGGCAGACCTCGTCTTCCCGTTCCGGCGCCTGACGGAGCAGGGCGATCAGGTAGGCGAGCTGCTCGGCAAACGGCGCCGAGGGCTCCGGGGCATCTGGCGTCGTCATGGCTGGTCCGAAAGTATTCCGACCCGTCACCCGTCCGGCAACTCCGATGGCGCTCTGGCGGGGTTCGCCCGACGGCCGGGGGCCCTGGACCGGGTGGGCGCCGTGGCCCGGTGGCCGCTCGGGGGCAACCCGGCCGCCGGCGGCGAGCTCAGGCCCGAGTCTCCCGCTGACCCTGTCGCCCGGCGGCGGCTCCCCCTCACCGGCGGCGGCCTCCTACTCCCACCGGCGACACCACTCGCGACCGCCCCAGCGCGAGCGAGGCGAGCGAGGTACCTCGGTCAGCCGCTCTTGATCTCGGTCCAGATCCGATCCCAGAGCTCGCTCGCCTCGCCCAGATCCTGCTGGTATTCGAGGCGCTGGAGCTCCTCCGCCGAAGGGTAGGGAATCGGGTTGGCGATCCGCGCCATCGCGGCCTGATTGGGCGAGCCGTAGCCGGTGAGCTTGGAGATGGCAGCGCCCACCTCGGGCCGCAGCACATAGTTGATGAACTCGTGCGCCGCCCGCTTGTGCGGCGCGCTCCTCAGGATCACCAGGGAGTCGGTCCAGATGGTGCTTCCCTCGCGCGGCAGCACGTACTCGATGGCGGGCTCCTCCTGCTTCGCCTGGAATGTGTCGCCGTTCCAGAGCTGGGCCACCCAGACGTCCCCCGCGATGAGCTGCGCCTTGACCGGCGCCGAGACATACGCCTTGAGGTTGCGCTTGGCGGCGATCGCGTCGGCCTTGGCCTGGGCCAGCTCACCAGGGTCGGTGGAGTTGAGCGAGTGTCCCCGGTACCGGAGCCACGATCCGATCACGTCCCGCTGATCGTCCATCTGGGTCATCTTCCCGCGGTAGGCTGCGTCGTGGAAAATGCCCCAACTGGGAGGCGGAGCCGGGATCCGGTCGCGGCGATACGCGAACCCGGTGGTCCCCCACTGATAGGCCACCGAGTAGCGGTTGCCCGGATCGAACACCGGGTTCACGAACGCCGACGCGAGGTTGCCGAAATTGGTCAGGTAGTTCCGCGCCAGGGGAAACACCAGGTCCTGCGCCGCCAGCACCGCGACGACATAGTTCGTGGGAACCACGATGTCGTACCCCGAGGCACCGGCCTGGAGCTTCGCCAGCATTTCCTCGTTGCTCTCGTAGGTATCGTAGGTCACCCGGACCCCGAACTCCTTCTCGAAGTTGGCGATCGTGTCGGCGGCGATGTAGTCGGACCAGTTGTAAATGGCGAGCTCCCTCACGATCGGGCCCAGGTCCTCCTCCCGCACGCTTGGCTCGGCCGCACGATCGCGACCCCGGCAGGCCGCGAGCACGGCGGGCGCGTCCCGCTCCACCGTGTTGCGCTGGCTGCGGTCGGTCGGCAGCCGGACGACGCGCTCGGCCACCGCGCCGATGCGGCCATCCGCGGCCGCGGCTTCGAGCGCTGCGATCGGCAA
>JBBIMQ010000393.1:0-2457 GCA_037444345.1 Gemmatimonadota bacterium
CGATCACGGCGACCGGCTTGTGGAAGGCAACAGCTTCGAGTCCGACCCCGAGTTCCTCGACATCGTCACCCAGCAGCCCCGGGCCAAACAGCGGGGCGACGGCATCGTGTTGCCGGGACAATGAGAGCCCTGTTCGCCGCCGGGATCGTGGGGCTGAGCCTCGCGGGCGCCTTGACGGCCCAGGGACGGGCGGCCGCCGGCGGCTCGGGGCGCTGCCTGCTCCAGCTCGACAGCACCGGACGGGCGGGCCGCCAGCTGGTGGTCGGGGCGGACACCAACTACTACGCTGGCGGCGGAGTCTGGCTCAGCTGCCTTCGGGCGGCGGTGACGATGGTGAGCGACAGCCTGGCCTTCACCGGGCCGGCGCGTCGCAAGGTGGCGGAGTTCATCGGGAATGTCCGCTATCGCGACTCCACGATCAGCCTCGAGGCTCAGCGCGGTACCTATTTTACAGCGGGCGAAAAATGGGAAGCTCGGGGGAACGTCCGCACCGTCAATACCCGCACCGGGTCCACGCTGACGGGACCGGCGCTCGACTACTACCGCGCCATCCCGGGACGCGACACCGCCGAGCTGTACGCGGTCGGCCGCCCCCGGATCAGTTACGCCACGCGGGACTCGGCCGGCCGGCCTGCGGAGCCGTATCGAATCGTCGGGGACCGTGTCCGGATGAAGGGGAACGACCGGATCTGGGCTGGCGGCCAGGTCACCATTGATCGCAGTGACTTCCAGGCCCGCAGCGACTCCCTGGAGCTCGACTCCGGGCCGGCAGGGGAGGGAAGCCTCCTCGGAAGCCCGCTGATGCGCGGGTTGGGTCGCGATTCGTTCGAGCTCACCGCCGCGCGGATCGATCTCACGCTCGAGAACCAGGCGCTCACTTACGTGCTCGCCCTCGACAACGCCCACGCGGTGAGCCGGGATGTGGACCTCGTGGCCGACACGATCGGGCTCGACCTCCAAGGCAACCAGCTCGTCCGTACCATCGCGTGGGGGACCAGGCGGCGGCCCCGCGCCGTGGCCGGTGACTACGAAATCCGGGCTGACTCGGTGGCCTTCGATACCCCGGAGCGCTTGCTCCAGGAGATCCGGGCCTACCGGCGAGCCTGGCTGGGCGGCGTGGCCGATTCCGGGAGCGCCGAGCCCGAGTGGCTCCGCCGCGACTGGATTGCCGGCGATACCCTCGTAGCCCAATTCGCGCGCTGGGACTCCGCGGGCGCTCCCCGCAGCAGCGTGCGCGTCATTGACGCCTGGGGGGAGGCCCGCGCCCACTACCGGGTGAGCGAGGCCCGCGGGGGGGGGCTGCCCGCCGTCAACTACTCCCGCGGCCGCCGGATTACCGTCCACCTGCGCCCGGGGGGGCAGGGGGGAGTGGAGCGAGTGGAGATCGCCGGGCAAGTAGACGGCGTCTATCTTGAGCCCCTGGCGATCAGGCCCGATTCGGCCGCGGCTGCCGACTCGCTCCGGGGGAGGCGCCCGCGATGAGCGACTTCTACCAGCATCTCGCCGAGCGCGATCCCTCCGTCCCGCTGGCGCTGGCTGCCCTGGTGCGGGATGCGGGAGAGGACGGCAGTCTCGATCTACCCACCCTGGCGGCTTCCTATCGCGAAACCGTCCTGGTCGCGCGCGAGATGGTGGGCGAGAGCGGACCGGAACTCACCAGCGACGAGGTACACGACAACCTGACCCGCTCCGTGCTCCCCCGCCTCGCGGACGAAGGGTGGATCGCGCCGCCGGCGGGCAACGACTGGGAGCAGGTCAGAGTGGTGGGGCCCCTCTGGGAGATGGCCCGCGCCGACCGGGCCCGCGCCCGGGTCCGCCTCCTCGACGCGGCCTGCCAGGGTATCCGCCGCCGGGAGAGCGCGCGGCTGGCCGTCGGTGGCCCGCTGCCGGGCGGCAGCATTCTCGAGGGAATCCGCCTCTCGAAGTCGTTCCGGCGGCGACGGGTGGTGGACAACGTGAGCGTACGCCTCCAGCAGGGAGAGATCGTGGGGCTCCTGGGCCCCAACGGGGCAGGGAAGACCACCACCTTCTACCTCCTCACCGGACTCATCCGGCCCGACGCCGGTCGCGTGACCCTGGACGGTCTCGATCTGACCCGCGCCCCGATGTACCGCCGGGCCCGGCTCGGGCTTGGCTACCTGGCCCAGGAACCCAGTGTGTTCCGCAAGCTCACCGTGGAAGAGAACCTGCTCGCGATCCTGGAAACGCTCCCGCTCTCGCGCGAGGAGCGGCGGCGGCGGCTCGAAACGCTGCTCGATGAGCTCTCCATCAAGCACTTGCGGAAGAGCAAGGCATACTCGCTGTCGGGCGGCGAGCGGCGCCGGCTCGAGATCACCCGGGCGCTCTGTACCCAGCCCAAATTCATGCTCCTGGACGAGCCGTTCGCCGGCGTGGACCCGATCGCCGTCCACGACATTCAGACCATCGTGGCCGGCCTCCGGCACCGGGGGATCGGCG
>JBBIMQ010000394.1:0-2448 GCA_037444345.1 Gemmatimonadota bacterium
CATCGTCGCGATCGTGGGCGCGGTGGCCGAGGAGGCCGCGCTCGCCCGCGCGCGGCAGGCCTACGGCGGCTGGCCGGCGGCCCCGGGCGCGGTGGATCGGGCGCCCGAGGAGCCGGAGCGGCGGGAGGTGCGGGCCCGCACCCTCCGGGGTGACGTGACGTTGGGCGAGCTCGCGCTCGGCTGGCGCGGCGTTCCTCCCCTCCACGACGCCGCGGTTCCGCTCGATGTCGCCGCCGCCGTCCTCGGGAGCGGCCGCGGAAGCTGGCTCTACCGCGCGCTCCGCGAGTCCGGCCGGGCCCTGTCGGTCTCCGCCGCCCATATCGCCCCGACCGAGCTCGGGGTCTTTTCCATCGGGGCCCGCTTCCCCCCGGCCTGGCGGAGGTACTGGAGGGGGTGGCCGCCTGTACCACCCGCCTGGCGCTGGCCGGACCCGCACCGCACGATCTCGATCGCGCCCGATCGCTGCTCGTCACCCGCTGGTCCCGCCGGCTCGAGGAAGCCGACGGCCGGGCCATGGCCCTCGCTGCCGCGGAAGCGCTGGAAAGCTACCGGCTGGTGGATCGGGACTTCGAGCGCCTGGCCGCCGTCACGGCGGACGACGTCCAGGGGGCGGCCGAGCGCTACCTCGATCCGGCCGCGGCCGCGGCGTGTGTCTTCCTCCCCCGCGAGGCGGGCGAGGACCTGACGGCCGAGCGACTCGCCCGGGCATTCGCCGTCGCCAGGCTTCCCGCGCCTGACACCTCGCCACCCGAGCCACGGCCGACACCCGCCCCGCTCGCCACGGATGGGCGTTATACGGGGGAGGTCCGCCACACGGTCCTCCCCGCCTTCGACCTGCTGGTGCGCCCCAAGCGGGGCGTGCCCCTTCTCACCCTCGGCGTCTACCTACCGCGGATCCGGTTCGACCCGCCGGACCAGGCGGGGGTGAGCGCTCTCGCGGTCCGGAGCGCGATCCGCGGCGCCGGCGGGCTCGACGGCGCCCGCCTGGCGTTCGCGTTCGAGCGGCTGGGTGGTTCGGTCGCCACCGCGGTCACCGCAGACTGGATCGGCTTCGGGACCACGGTGCTCGCGGCCCACCTGGCCGATGCTGCCGTGCTCCTCGACCTCGTGCTCCACGAACCTCACTATGAGGACGATCAGGTCGAAGCGGAACGGATCATTCTAGCCAGCGAGGCCCGGCAGGTGGCCGACGACATGTTCCGCTACCCCTTTCAGCTCGCCTTCGCGGCCGCCTACGGCGACGTGGGGTACGGCCTTCCCGCAGGCGGGCTTCCCGAGACCCTGGCCCGGCTCACCCCCGATGACGCCCGCCGCTGGCACGAAACGGCCCTGCTCGCCCCGCGTGGCGTGGTGGTCGCGGTGGGGGACGTGGATCCCGAGGCGGCGTCCGAGATCCTCGCCGGGGTGTTCGGGCGGCATCCGGCGCGCCCGCCCGCCCCGATGATCGAGCCGGTCCCTTGGGCCGTGGGCGAGGAGCCGGTGAGCCGGGTGGTGCGGCGCGAGAAGGCCCAGACGGCGGTCGCCTGGGTCTTTCCCGGTCCGTCCCGGCGCCATCCGCGCCGCCACGCGGCGGAGGTCTGGGCTGCGGCAGCAGGCGGGCTGGGAGGACGGCTGTTCGAGGCCCTCCGCGACCGCCGATCGCTCGCCTATACCGTGGTGGCCTCGTCCTGGCAGCGGGCAAGGGGCGGGGCGCTGCTCACCTACATCGCCTCCGCGCCCGAGCGGGAAGGCGAAGCCCGGGAAGCCATGCTGGCCGAGCTGGGCCGCTTCGCCGAAACCTCGCTGCCAGACGAGGAGTTGAACCGGGCCGCGGGGTACCTTGCGGGGCAGGTGGCTGTGAGCCGCCAGAGCGCCGCGGCGGTGGCGGGGGAAATCCTCGACGCCTGGCTCGCCGGGGAGGGACTGGAGGAACTCGAGGATCCCGGCGGGCGCTACTGGGCGGTCACCTCGGAGGACGTGCGTGCCGCCGTGGCCGGCCTGCTCGCCAGGGGATACGCCGAGGGGGTGGTCCGCGGGTCAGGGGGACCGGACTGAGGTCTCGGCCCCCAGCCGGCGGGCGATGACCTCGAGGCTCCTGGCCGCGCCTTCCGCGGTGGGCGCCACCGTGTCCACCAGGCAAAGTCCGGCGTCCGGCACCGTATGGAGCACCACGTGCCCGCCGTGGCACAGCAGCCCGATCGCCACACCGCTCGGACCCGCGCGCGCCACCGGAGGGCCGTGGGGCGGCAACCCCGCGGCGCTCGCCGCGGCGATCACCACCGCGCTCAGCCCGACCTGGTCCGCCAGGCGGGCCCCAGGGATCCCGGTGAGACAGCGGTGATCATGGTGGAAGGGAGCGGGGATCGGCACGGGGAAGTCGGCTCTGGCGACGGCCCGCGACCGGCGGCCCCGGCCGGACGGCCGCGCGGCCCGCTAGAACATCGAGATGGCGAGCAGGGACCGGAGATT
>JBBIMQ010000395.1:0-1069 GCA_037444345.1 Gemmatimonadota bacterium
CGCGACCCCTCGAGCATCAGCCCCATCAGGGCGAGGGCCGGGACCAGGGCCAGGAACAGCACGGCGTGGCCCAAAGGGGCGAGCCACAGGATATCGCGGCTGTGAAAGACCAGTTGTCCCAGAACTTGCTGTCTGACCAGCGTGGTCGCGGCGTACACCACTCCCGTCACGACGCCGGCGCCAGTGGCGAGGGCGGCGAGCTCCAGCCAGGTGCGACCCCAGCGTGTTCTGGGCGCAGCGACAGCGGACCGTGCCATCGCGAAACCTCGCAATCCGGGCGGCACTCAGGAGAATCTCTCCCCCCTTCCGACCGCCCGCAACCGGACTGCACTCGGGACGGGAAGACGCCACGGCCGGGGCCGGGTGAATCCCGCGGGCTCGGCCCCTCGGCGCCATGCGGGGGGAGACCGCGGGCGAGTCTCGCGAGGCGGTGCAGCCTCGAACAGGCTCCGGCAGACAGAGCCGTGAGGGGGGGGTAACGAAGAGGGCCACCGCCGCTCGATCCTCCGACACCAGTGAACGCTCGATCGCTGGCGCTGGAGGGAATGACTCTCAGGGACGTGGTGATTCAGGCGCACGGCAGGCCATGGCACAGGCGACCGCCGGGATCGCGGTGGCACGGGCCTGCCGCGAGGCCGGGATCGCTCGGACGCCGCGCCTTGGCGGGAAGCGCCGTTTCGTGCGGGAGGGCGAGGGAGGGGCCGGCGAGTGTCCCATCGCGTTCTCCCCTGCGCGGCCGCGAGCCCGGCTCCGTGTTCCGGGACGGACCACACGAGCCGCCCCCGGCGAGGCCGGAGCGCCAGCATCGGTGGAACCTGGATGTGCTGGGGAAGAACCTCGCAAGCGGCACCCGAAGGTCCCTGGCGACAGAGCCCCGGGGGTGCTGGCCCTGGTGGGCCACGCCCCCGGGGGCGCCATACGGTCAGGGGTTCGGCCTCACTTGACCGGCATCATCACGTGGGCGTACGGCGTGTTCTGCCACATCACGAAAGGCCCGCCGGTCTGGTAGTCGGTGGGCAGCGCGGCCCAGGCCGCCGGGTCACGCACGATCAACATCACGTGCGGACCG
>JBBIMQ010000395.1:1203-2437 GCA_037444345.1 Gemmatimonadota bacterium
GCGCTGGCCCAGGCCATGAAGGTCTGGTCCCCGCACATGGGGTCGTTGCCGGGGCTCGCGGGGTTGTCGGGGATGCAGGTCCACCCGTTGGATCCGGGCCGCAACTCGGTCAGCTTGCCGTCCGCTCCTATCTCGACCACCTGCGCCTTGGCCGACACCGCTTCCGGCGCCGCGCTCATGGCGTTCTGGATCTTCCACTCCGGGGTGCCCGGCGTGGGGCCGGTTTCGGCGGGTCATCTCACTGGCCCACGGGTCGCTTCTCGCGCGCCGCCGCCTGGTTGTAATCCCAGATGGCGTAGAGCGCGATGGCCGCCGTGGCCCACGCCAGGGGCCGCAGCAGCGGGGAGTCGGTGAGGAACGCCACCAGCGTCAGGCTCTGAGCCAGGGTCACCGCCTTGCCGCCGAGCCGCGCGGGAATCGTGGCGGCCCGGCCCGAGATCCAGGTCACGACGAAGGCGCCGGCCGCCACCAGGTCGCGAAGCAGGGTGCCGAGGATCTCGTAAATCGTGAGCTTGCCTGACATGTAGACCACGGTGAAGGCCGCGGCCATGAAGAGCTTGTCGGCCACCGGGTCAATGAACACCCCGAAGCGCGAGCTGCCGATGCGCCGGGCGATGAAGCCATCGAGCAGGTCCGTGGCCGCCGCCAGCCCGAGGGTCACCAGGCGCCAGACGTCGCGGGAGGCAAAGAGAAAGACGAAGGCCAGCGGGAGCCGGAGCAGGGTCAGCGCATCGGCCGCCGTGAAGGACCGCCGCGCGGATTCGCGGCCTTGCTCGGCTTCCGCCCGGGGACTACCTTGGGGCTCCGGGCGGCCCGCCGGAGACTGGCGCGGCCCCTGCACGGTCACCGCCTACCGCTCACGGCCATGGACCTCCAACTCCTCAAGAACACCGCCATCTTTGCCGAGCTGGACGAGGGGGAACTTGCCCGCGTCGCGGAGATTTGCAAGGAGCAGAAGTACCAGGCCGGGCAATACATCTTCAAGGAAGGCGAACCGGGCAACCGCTTCTACATCATTGTCTCCGGCGAGGTCCGGATCAGCCGCAACATTCCGGGCTCGGGGGAGGAGGCGCTGGCGGTGCTTCAGCCGGGTTCCTGTTTCGGCGAGATGGCGGTGTTCGACCGCTCCGAGCGCTCCACCGACGCCATCGCGAACGGGCCTGTGACACTGGTCACCATCTCCCGGCCGGATTTCGAAATCCTGCTCGACTTCAACCGCGACATGGCCTACAAG
>JBBIMQ010000396.1:0-2423 GCA_037444345.1 Gemmatimonadota bacterium
AGCTCGAAGGCCGATCGCTCCAGCGTGGCGCCGAACTCGTGATCCGACCGGACCGGCATGCCGAAGGCGTCCACCCAGATCCGGTAGGGCAGGCCGCCGGCCATCGCGTCCAGCCGCCAGGCCCGCAAGGTATCGAAGTGAACTGCGACCCATCGCCTGAGCTGATCGCGGTATTCCGCGCTGTCGGCGACGGTGAAGACCGACTCGGCGGCGACCACCCAGCGTTCGGGGCGGATCTCGAGATCGAAGGGGTCGAGCACGTCGAGGCTGAGCCGGCCGGCGGGCCGGAGCATGCCGCGCAGGCGCGCCACGAACGGCACCGCGCTCGGCAGCACCACGGGCCGGCGCAGGGCGACCCGCAGCGTTTCGCCGAGTCCGGCGGAGGCGGTCACGACCTCGAGCAGCGTGTCTCCTACCACCCGGCCGCTCACGGTCGAGCGGCCCCGTTCGGTGAGGAGGTCGGTGTGCCAGCGCACCAGATGGAGGCCCCTGGTATAGATGGCCTCGGTCCGCGCGCTGGTCCGGGGGCGCGGAGCGGAGTCGCTGGGGGGGAGGTCCAGCGTCACCAGCTCGGCGACCCGCAGCCTGGGAGGCGAGGTCAGGGTATCCACGGTGAACGACGCCAGCCCGATCTGCCGGGCCCCGAGGCGCACCGCCTGGAACACCGACCCGGGCGGCACCGGCCAACCTTCCTCGTCGCGCCCGCGCCCGGTCCCGCCCCCGTACTCGCGCAGCACCAGCCAGCCCAGCGAGCTTACCCACAGCAACAGGACCGAGGCGGCGACGCCGCGCCGGGTCACGCCGGTCTCCGGATCAGGGCCTCGACGGTGGCGGCCTGTTCCGGGGAGTCCAGCACGATGTGGAGCTCCTCCGGGTAGCCTCCGCTCCGGTCCCGAAAGCTTTCGACCAACAGCGCCACCGCGTCTTCCAGCGCGAGACCGGCTAGCCCGAGTCCCACCGGCGGCGCCGCCACGGTACCGAGCTGCCAGCCCTCGGCCCGGTGCCAGGCGGAGGCGAGGGCGCGGCGGATCATCTCGCGGCCGGTGGAACCGTCGCCGCTCTGGATCACGATGTGCAACACGAACTCCGCGGTGAGATCTCCCGCGCCCGTGACCACCGCCGCACCCACGTCCAGCGGGGCCTGGACCTGGCACAGCTTTCCGAACCCTTCCCCGGCCAGGCGATCGAGCCGCGCACTGGCGCTGCCCACGGCGTGTAGCCGTTCGTCCGCGGCACGAACCACGGCGTCCACCGGCAGGGCGGCGAGCTCGCCGGCGATCACCCGGATCACTGGTCCGCCGCCTCGCGGGCGCGGCGGTACATCTCCCGCGCCTCCTCGGTCCGATTCAGGCGGTCCAGCACCCGGCCCAGGAGGCGCCAGGTGCGCGCCGCCTCGGGCGCCAGCTCGCCCGAACGCTCCAGTGCCGCGCGGGCCCCGGCCAGGTCGCCCGCCTGGTTGAGCGCCTCCCCCAGATAGTAGTAGGCCGTCGCGTTGGCCGGCTCGAGCGCGATGGCGCGGCGCAGCGCCTCGGCGGCCTCCGCCGGAAGCCCCCGCCGCCAGAGCACCATCCCCAGGGTCAGGTGTCCCAGGGCATGCTGGGGCTCGAGCCGGAGCGCCTTGCGGAGATCCTGCTCCGCCTCGGCGTAGCGCTTGAGCCGGCCGTAGATCGCGCCCCGCGACACCAGCAGGTTCGCCGCCTCGGGGGCGGTGCGGAGGGCCTGGGTCAACTGCTCCAGCGCCTCCTCGGGATCGCCTGCCGTCTCCAGCAGGACCGACAGGTTGTTCCGCGCGGCGACGTGACCCGGCTCCAGCGCCAGAAGCTCGCGGTAGCGATGAATCGCCTCGCTCACCCGCCCCCGGCTGGCCGCCTCCATCGCCCGGCGATACAGCCGTTCGGCGGGCTTCTCGTCGGTGTCCGGCTCGGTCCGCACCAGATCGTCCTGCGGCACCTGGGCCGCGAAGGGGCGGAGCGGGAAGCCGGCATCGGGCTCGAGCGGGAGGAGATCGCCCTCCAGCCCCTGAGTGCCGAAGAGTTCGTCCAGCAGGTGCTCGCGCCCGAAGGCACGGCTGTTCCGGGTCCGGGGCATGGGGGGAAGGACGGGATCCATTGAACGGTAAACGGTCGGCGGGAAACAGTGAACCGGCCGCGGGGCCCGCGCCTTCGGGCGCGGTGGCGGGGGGCACGGGGGCGTGCCCCGGCGCTCTTGAATCGGGCCCGACGGCCCCCCTACGTTGCCACTCTTATGCCCGAAGAGTTCCTGGTTGTCCGCGGGGCCCGCGAGCACAATCTCAAGAATATCAGCGTGAGCATTCCCCGGAACCGGCTCGCGGTCATCACCGGCCTCTCCGGTTCCGGCAAGTCCTCGCTCGCCTTCGACACGATCTACGCCGAGGGGCAGCGCCGCTACGTCGAGTCGCTCTC
>JBBIMQ010000397.1:0-2410 GCA_037444345.1 Gemmatimonadota bacterium
GACGAGGTTGGCGGAGCCGACCCCGTAGAGGGTGGCGAGGAAGGCGCCGGCGATATCGCCCTCGAATCGCGGAAAGTTGTGAGTGAGGAACACCACGCGCACCGCGCGAGCCTATGCCGGGGCCGGGGCGAGGGGCAGGCCGGGGCGGCGCCTGCGCGGGGGGAGCAGAGGGTGCATGCGCGGTCAGTTCCGCCGGCGGTCGGACTGGCGGAGGCTTTCGCGGATCTCTTCCCGGAGCCCGGCCACCATCTCGCCCAGGAAGCCGAAGCCGAACAGCACGATCCCGGCGATCACCATGGTCTCCACCAAGTTGAGCAGCGGCCGGAAGCCGATCCCGTAGCCGAAGCGGAGCACCAGGGCAGCTACCCCCCCCAGGAAGCCCACCAGGAAGAGGGCCGCGCCCAGCACCCCGAAGAAGAGCATCGGCTTGCGGCCGAAGCGGAGCTGGAACCACACGGAGAGGAGATCCAGCACCCCGACCGGAATGCGGCGCCAGGTGAACTTCGAGACCCCGGCCCGGCGGGGATAGAGCGGGACCGGACGGGAGGTCAGGCGAAACCCGTCGGCCGCGGCGATGACCACCATGTAGCGGTGCCAGTCGGGCCGGAGCGGGACGCCGTCCATGATCTGGCGCCGGTAGGCCTTGACCGCGTTGAGATCGCTCACCGGTACCCCGAACAGGAAACGGCATAGGCGATTGTACACCGACGAGACGAAGGCCTTCTCGTACTTGCCCTGCTTGGTACCCGTCACCATGTCGGCTTCACCGGCCAGGATGGGGCCCACCAGGGCGGGAATGTCGGCGGGGTGGTACTGGAGGTCGGCCGGGTAGAAGACGAAGATGTCGCCCTGGGCGACCTCGGCGGCGGAGCGGAGCGCATCGGCGATGCCCCGCTGGCGGCGGTGGGTCACCACCCGCAGGAACGGGAACCGGGCCGCCAGATCCTGGAGAACGCGGGCGGTCTCGTCGCGCGAGCCGTCGTCCACCACGATCATTTCGAACGAGAAGGGCGCCCGCTCCAGCGCCTCCGCGGTCAGGCGAACGAGCTCCGGGAGATTCTCCGCCTCGTCCTTGGCCGGGACGAGGACGCTCACATCCACCGGGGCCGCGCTCATACCCGCTTGCGCATCCGGGCCGGGAGGATCCCCAGCTGGTCGCGATACTTGGCAACGGTGCGGCGCGCGATCTTGATGCCCTGTTCCTGGAACAGATGGACGATCTGCTGGTCGGTGAGGGGGTTGGCCGGGTCTTCCTCGGCGACCATCTTCTGAAGCTTGGCCCGGATGGCGCGGTCACTGGCGTCCTCGCCGCTCGCCGTGGACAGGGCGCTGGAGAAGAAGAACTTGAGCGGGAGCACCCCTCGAGGGGTTTGCACATACTTTTCGTTGGTCACCCGGCTGACCGTGGACTCGTGCATGTTGATGACTTCCGCCACCTCGCGCAGCGTGAGGGGTTTCAGGTATTCCACCCCCTTCTCGAAGAACTCCCGCTGCCGGTCCACGATGAAGTTCATCACCTTGAGCATGGTCTGGCGCCGCTGCTCGATGGCCTGGATCAGCCAGTTGGCGCTGTTCATCCGCGAGGCGATGAATTCCCGCTGTTCCTGAGTGAGCCGTTTCTTGTCGCGGGCCAGTTCTTGATAGGTGCGCGAGAGGCGAAGCCGGGGCACCCCGTTGTCGTTCAGGAAGACCTTGTACTGCCCGTCAATCTTCTCCACGATGAGGTCGGGGATGACGTACCCTTCTCCCCCCGCCGAATACTTGAGGCCCGGTTTGGGGTCCAGTTTGGCCAGCTGATCGGCCGCCGCCTGTACCTTGGCCGGTTCCACGCCGAAGCGCCGGCCGAGGTCGTTCCACCGGTGGGCGATGAGGTCGGGGAACGCTTCGTCTACCAGGCGATAGGTGAGGGTGTCGGTTTCCTTCCGCTCGCGGAGCTGGATCAGGAGGCATTCGCGCAGATCTCGCGCGCAGACCCCGGGCGGATCGAGACGCTGCAAGATGCCCAGCATCTCCTCCACCTCGGCCATGGTGAAGAGCGGAACCTCGGTCTTGCCGGATTTCGCGGCGTGCTCCTGAAGCAACCGGTTGACCTGCTCCAGGATCTCCTCCAGGCTGACGGCGAGGTACCCGTCTTCCTTGAGGTTGCCGAGGAACTCTTCGGCCAAGAGCTTTTGCCGGTCGGTCAGGTCGAGCAGCATGAGCTGCTCCCGCAGGTGGTCGTCGAGATCCGGTGTTTCGACGGTGACCGGCTCGGTGTACTCCTTCTCCTCGTACTCCTCCCGCACGCCACCCGGGTGCTCGAAGCCGTGCAGCAGGATTTCTTCCCAGTCGGCGTCGTTCTCGGCCTGGGCCTTTTCCTTTTCTTCCTCCTTGCTGGGGGTCGGCTCGGCCTGGGTGATGTCCTCCTCCT
>JBBIMQ010000398.1:0-2409 GCA_037444345.1 Gemmatimonadota bacterium
CACCCCACCACTCCTTTCGGCCGCGGACGCCTCGCTGGGAGCCCGGATTCACGTCCTCATCCCGTACAGCGACCGGTTGCGGGAGTTCGCCGAGTGGTACCGGCAGCTCTGGGCGGAAAGCCTGGGGAAGCGAGTGGATCGGCGGGGGCAGGTGGTCCACACTGGCCCCACCCCGGTGGGCGCCGTGGGTCCGACCGACCAGCACAGCCAGGTCCAGCTCTTCATGGAGGGCCCGTTCGACAAGGTGGTCACCTTCATCACCGTCGAGCACCACTCCGACCCGGTGGCCATTCCCTCGCGTGACGGCCTCCCCCCGGATCTGGCCTACTTACCGGGGCACACCCTGGCCGAGCTGCTGCAGGTCGAATACGAAGCGACCGCCTCGGCACTGGCTCGGGCGGGCCGGATGAACTGCACCATCCACCTGACCGAACTGTCCTCCCCGGTCCTGGGGGAGGTCATCATGTTCTTTCAGCTTGCCACCGCCTACGCCGGGGTATGGTACGGCGTCAATCCCTTCGACCAGCCGGGGGTCGAGCTGGGCAAACGGCTCACGCTGGCTGCCCTCGGCCGTCCCGGTTTCGGGGAGCCGGCCGGTGCCCCGCCGGCCGGCGACAGCATCGGGTGAGCCACGGCGAAGGCGGCTGGAAGCGGCGGTTTGACGGTGGTGCGGCCGGCGCCTATCTTAGACCAGGGGCTGATCCTGTAACCTCCAAGAGGACATTGACTTATGGCCGATCAGCTGCGCCAGCTCGCGGCCCGATTCGGGGGAGCCGTCACGCTCACGGACGGCCGGGTCACGGTCGGCGATCCGGCCCGGCTTCAGTCCGAAGCCATGGACCAGCTGGTCTGGGAGGCGGTCTTTGGCGCGGCCGCCGAGCGCGAGGCCGCGCGCACCTTCCTCTGGGAACTCGGTCAGGCGGTGGGCACCAGGCCCTGGACCATTGCACCGCTCTATTTCGCTCGGGGCCGCGGCGAGTGCGGCGGCTTCACCGTCCCGGCGATCAACGTCCGGATGCTGGCCTACGACACCGCGCGGGCGGTGTTCCGGGCGGCGCGGCGCCGGGAGGTCGGGGCGATCATCCTGGAGATCGCGCGATCGGAGATCGCCTACACCGACCAGCGTCCCGCCGAGTACGTGGCCGTGATGATCGGGGCCGCGCTCCGGGAGGGGTATCGCCTGCCGCTCTTCATCCAGGGCGATCACTGCCAGGTGAACGCCAAGAAGTATCAGGCGGATCCGCGCGCCGAGGTGGACGAGGTGAAGCGGCTGATCGCGGAGGAACTGGGAGCCGGCTTCTACAACATAGACGTGGACACCTCCACGCTGGTGGACCTCTCCCGGCCCACCCTGGCCGAGCAGCAGCGGCTCAACTACGAACACGCCGCCGAGATCACGGCGTTCATCCGGGAACGGGAGCCCGAAGGGATCTCGGTGTCGGTGGGCGCCGAGATCGGCGAGGTAGGGCAGAAGAACAGTACCGTCGAAGAGCTTCGGGCCTTCATGGAGGGGTACCTGGCAGCGCTCCGGCGGCATGGGACCTACGAGGGCATCTCGAAGATTTCGGTGCAAACCGGCACCAGCCCCGGCGGGGTGGTCTTGCCGGATGGCAGTATCGCCAAAGTCAAGCTCGATCTCGATGCCCTGGCGGCCCTGTCTCGGTGCGCTCGCGAGGAATACGGGCTGGCCGGAGCGGTCCAGCATGGAGCCAGCACGCTGCCGTCCGATGCCTTCGGTCATTTCCCCCGACTCGAAACCGCCGAGATTCACCTGGCGACCAACTTCCAGAGCATCGTGTTCGATCACCCGCGGCTGCCAGCCGAACTGCGGCGAGAGATGTACGCCTGGCTCGACGCCAACGCCCAGAGCGAGCGCAAACCTGACGACACGCCGGAGCAGTTTTATTACAAGGCGCGGAAGAAGGCGATCGGGCCGTTCAAGCTGGCGCTCTGGTCGCTGCCGGCCGAGGTGCGAGAGGCGATCGGGGCGGATCTGGAACGGACCTTTGGGTTCCTGTTCGAGCAGCTCCGGGTGACGGACACGGTCGCGCTGGTGGAGCGATTCATCCGGACCTCCTACCAATCCCACAGCGCCCTCCAGCGCGCGCTGGTGACCGCGGCGGACGACGCCGAAGCGGGAGAGTGAGATGCCAGAGGCAGATGAGCGTGAGGTAATCTATCTGGACCGCGACGCTGGCTCGCTGAGACCGCTGCTGCTGGGGGCCCTGATCGGCCTGGCCCTCGGGATGCTCTTCGCGCCCCAGAGCGGGATGGAGACCCGGAGAGCCCTGCGGCGGCGGCTGCGGAAGTTTCGGGCCCTGACGGAAGAGGCGGTGGGCGAGCTTACCGACCGCATCACGAGCGAGCTGCGCGCGGTGAAACCCGGCGACCGGGCGGAAGCGGAAGACG
>JBBIMQ010000399.1:0-2402 GCA_037444345.1 Gemmatimonadota bacterium
CCCTCGCCGGGACGGCACAGGACCGCCGGCTGCTCGGCCCCGTGCGCCTCGCCATTGACCTGGAGAACCTCCAGGCGGCCCTGCTCCTGGCCGGGAGGGGAACGGACCTCGCCCCGCCCGCCGTGTTCCTGGACGGCGGCCGGGCGCTCGACCGTGCCGCGTTCCTCGAGGCGGCCACCGCAGCCACCAGGGCCGACGCTGCCGCCCGCCTCGCCAGGCGGCTCCGGGATCGCGAGCTGGCCGCTTTGGCTCGCGATCACGGACCCGACCTGGTCCACTTCGCCCCCCTGGCGCTCGCCCTTCGAATCCGGCGCGCCCGCCAGGAGGCCCGGCGGGATCCCCTCGGCCCGGCGCCGGTGGTCGCCTATGCCCTGGAAGTCCGCCGGGAACTCACCGCACTCCAGCGAATGATCTGGAGTCAGGCGCTGCACGTGGGGCTTGCGCCCGCCGCGGACCTCGCCGCATGACGGGCGCGGTGTACGTGATCGCCACGCCGGAGGTGAGCCCCGGTTTCCAGCTCGCCGGGACCCGACCCTCGACCGCGGCGACTCCCGAGGAGTGCGCCCATCGGCTCCAGGAACTCCTGGCGGAGCCCGACTGCGCGATGATCCTGGTCGAGGACCGGCTCTATGACGGCCTGCCCGAGGAGACCCGCCGGAACCTCGGCGACCGGGCCATCCCGCTCGTGGTGCCGTTCCCGGGACCGGCGGCCAGGGAAGGCGCAGCACCTTTCGAGGAGCGGATCGTCGAGCTCCTGCGCCAGGCCATCGGCTACCGCGTGAGGCTCCGGTGAGCGACGCCCGAGTGGTACGCGTGGCCGGATCCCTGGTCGAGGTCGAGCCGCTCCCGGACGCGAGCCTGTACGAACTGGCCCGGGTCGGCGAGCGAGGGCTCTTCGGCGAGGTCATCCGGGTGGCCGGCCGACGGGCGATCATGCAGGTGTACGAAGAAACCGCCGGACTCCGGGTGGGAGAGCCGGTGGCCGCCGCCCGCGCGTCGCTCACCGCCCAGCTCGGCCCCGGCCTGCTGGGATCCATCCTGGACGGCCTGGGCCGCCCTCTCGACCGCATCGCGGCGCAGGCCGGAGCGTTCGTGAGACCGGGCCTGGCGACCCCCGCGCTGGACCCGGAACGGCGCTGGCCCTTCCGGGCCACTCGTGAGGCAGGCGAGCAGGTGGGACCGGGCGACGAGCTCGGCGTGGTGGAGGAACGGCCCGGCCTGCCGCACCGCATCCTGGTACCCCCGGCGATCGCCGGCACGCTGGCGGAGCTTCGCTCGGGCACCTATACCGTCGGGGAACCGATCGGCGAACTCGAGTCCGGCACCCCGCTCTTCCTGGCGCACCGCTGGCCCGTGCGGCAGCCCCGGCCTTCTCGGGCCCGCCTGGGCGACGACCGGCCGATGATCTCCGGCCAGCGAGTCTTCGATCTGCTCTTTCCGGTGGCCGAGGGCGGCACAGTGGCCGTGCCGGGAGGATTCGGCACCGGCAAGACCATCATCGAGCAATCGCTCGCCAAGTACGCGGAAGCGGACATCATCGTCTACATCGGCTGCGGCGAGCGCGGCAACGAGATGGCCGAGCTCCTGGACGAGTTCCCGCAGCTCACCGATCCGCGCACCGGCCGGGCCCTGATGGACCGGACCGTCATGGTGGTCAATACGTCGAACATGCCGGTCGCCGCGCGGGAGGCGTCGGTCTATCTCGGGGTGACGATCGGAGAGTACTTCCGAGACATGGGGTATCGGGTCGTGCTGCTGGCCGACAGCCTGTCCCGCTGGGCCGAGGCGTTGCGCGAGATCAGTGCGCGGCTGCAGGAGCTGCCAGGCGAGGAAGGCTATCCAACCTACCTGGCGAGCCGGCTCGGGCGATTCTTCGAACGGGCCGGCCGGGTGACCGCTCTCGGGGAACCGGCGCGAACCGGCGCCCTGACGGTGATCGCGGCGATCTCGCCCCCGGGCGGGGATTTCTCCGAACCGGTGACCCAGGCTGCGCTCCGGGTGGCCGGGGCGGTATGGGCGCTGGATCCCGGCCTGGCTCACCAGCGGCATTTCCCGGCGGTGGACTGGGAGGGGAGCTACAGCCTGTACGCCGAACGCCTGCTCCCCTGGTTCGAGCAGGAGGGGGGACCCGGCTGGAGCGAGGCGCGAGGGCGTCTGCTCCATCTGCTGGCGCGCGACCGGGAGCTCCGGGAGATCGCCTCGCTGATCGGACCGGACGCGCTCCAGCCGGGGGATCGCCTGGTGCTGGAGCTGGCCCGGATCGCGCGTCAGGGCGTGCTGAGCCAGAGCGCCTTCGATCCTGCCGACGCCGTCTCGCCGCTCGGCAAGACCTGGCGCCTCGCTCTGCTGCTCGCCTCGCTGGCGGAGCGGAGTGCGGCGGCCGTGGCGGCCGGCACTCCCCT
>JBBIMQ010000400.1:0-2402 GCA_037444345.1 Gemmatimonadota bacterium
GTTCACGCCCCGAGTGGCACTCACGGAGGAAGAGCGGGCGGACCTGCTCTTCGGCGTGAAGATCGCCGTGCAGGACACGGTGCCGGTGACGCCGGGGCTCTGGGTGCGGGTCCGGCTCGCCGGGGCGGAGGGGGAATGAGCACCGGCACCGCGGGACCCGATCTCGCCATCCGGACCACCGGACTGCGGAAGACCTTCGGCCGGGTGGTGGCGGTGGAGGGACTCGATCTCGAGGTGGCGCGAGGCGAGGTGTTCGGGCTCCTGGGCCCCAACGGCTCCGGCAAGACCACGACGATCCGGATGCTCTGCGGGCTGCTCCAGCCCACGGCGGGCGAGGCAGTGGTGGCCGGGATTGACGTGCTCCGGCGGCCCGAGGAAGTCCGGCGCCGGATCGGCTACATGTCCCAGCGCTTCGGCCTGTACGAGGACCTCACGGTGGCGGAGAATCTCCGGTTCTTCACCGGTGTTTACGGGCTCACCGGCGAGGAGCGGGCCCGGCGGATCGAGACCGTGCTGGAGGAGTACCTGCTCCGGCAGTGGGCGGCTCAGCTCACCGGCGCCCTGAGCGGGGGGACCAAACAGCGGCTCGCCCTGGCCTGCGCCACGGCTCACGACCCGGACCTGGTGTTCCTCGACGAGCCCACCGCCGGGGTGGACCCGGCGTCGCGGCGGCTCTTCTGGACGATCATCCGGCGCCGGGCCGAGGCGGGCATGACGGTGGTGGTCACGACCCATTACATGGACGAGGCCGAGCGGTGCGACCGGCTGGCCTTTCTCTCGCGCGGCCACCTGATCGGGGTCGGAAGCCCGCGCACCATCACCGAGAAGTTCGGGCTCCCGACGATCGAGGACGTGTTCGTCGAGCTCCAGCGGCGGGACGAGGCCGCGGTCCTGTGACGGCCCGGGAGCGGTTCCGGCGGCTGCCGTTCTGGTCCATGCTGTGGAAGGAGTTCGTCCAGATGCGGCGGGACCGGCTCACCCTGGGCATGATGGTGGGCATCCCGGCGGTCCAGCTCGTGCTCTTCGGGTACGCGATCCAGACCGAGGTCCGGCACCTGCCGACGGTGGTGCTGGACGAGTCGAAGAGCGCGGACAGTCGCCGCCTGGTTGCGGCGATCGAGAACACCGGCAACTTCGACATCGTGGGCGAGGTGGCGAATCGGGCGGAGATCAAGCGCCGGTTCGACCGCGGTCAGGCCCGGGCCGCCATCGTGATTCCGCCGGAGTTCAGCACCGATCTCAAGCGGGGGCGGCTGGCCCAGGCACAGGTGATCGTGGACGCGGCCGATCCGCTCGCCTCCACGGCGGCCATCAACGGCGCCGCCCTGGCCGGGCTCAACTGGTCCAGCGAGCGCACCGGAGTCCGCGGCGGCGTCGAGGTGCGGGTACGGCCCTGGTACAACCCCGGCTTGCGAAGCGCGGTGTACATCGTTCCCGGGATCATCGGCATCCTCCTCTCCATGACCCTGATCATCATCAATGCGATGGCGATCACCCGGGAGCGGGAGCGCGGCACGCTGGAGCAGCTCGTGGTCACCCCGATCAGCAAGACGGGGATCATGCTGGGCAAGCTGGTGCCCTTCCTGCTGGTGGGGTACGTCCAGATCACGGTCATCCTGCTCCTGGGCCGCCTCCTGTTCGGGGTGCCGATGCTGGGCAGCCTGCCGGTCCTCTACCTGTTCGCGTTCCCCTTCATGGCGGCGAGTCTCGCGATCGGGCTGTTCATCTCCACCACGGTCCGGACCCAGGCCCAGGCGATGCAGCTCGGGTTCCTGTTCATGCTGCCCAACATTCTGCTGTCGGGGTTCATGTTTCCCCGCGAGGCGATGCCCGAGGCGGCCCAGTGGATCAGTGCCGCGCTCCCCCTCACCTACTTTCTCGAAGTTCTCCGGGGCATCCTGCTCAAGGGCACGGGGGTCGCCGCGCTCTGGCCCGAGGGGTTGATCCTGGCCGGCTTCTCGGTGGTGTTCGTGGTCCTGAGCGTGCGGCGGTTCCACAAGACCATCGAGTAGCTTCATGGACAGCCAGACGCTGATCGCCGGGCTGGTGACCGTGGGAGTCGGGGCGCTGTCCGGCGGCATCACCAACGCGGTGGCGGTCTGGATGCTCTTCCACCCCCACGAACCGTTTCGCCTGGGGCCGCTCGCGCGGCAGGGCGCGATCCCCAAGAACCAGGCTCGCCTGGCCCGGAGCATCGGCAAGACGGTGGGGGAGCGGCTCCTCACGGCGGAGGATCTCGCCCGGCGCCTGAGCGAGCCCGCGCTCCGGCAGGCCTTCGATGCCGCCATCGCCCGCGGGATCCGGGCCCTTCTCGACACCGAGCACGGCACGGTGCGGGCGACGCTGGGGCCGGCGGCGATGGCCGCCGTCGAGCAGTCGCTGCCGGTGCTGGCCGCCCGCCT
>JBBIMQ010000401.1:0-2396 GCA_037444345.1 Gemmatimonadota bacterium
TTCGGTCAGGTCGTCTTCGTTCAATCCGAGGTAATGCCCCAGCTCGTGCAGGAGAGTGCGCTCCAGGTTCGGGAGGTCGGTGCGCAACACCACGGCGCGCGCCGAGGGGAGTGCAACTCCCGCGCCCCACGCGGGGGCCCGCCCGGCGGTCACCCGGGCCAGCGTGGCCGAGTCAGGCACCAGGATCAAGACGACCGGCGCCGGCGCCAGCCACCCCAGGGCAGGCCACCGCCGCGGCCGGTCGGCCAGTTCCGCGAGCGCGATGCCCAACGCGGTCCGCTCCGCCGGGGCGACCACCAGCACCCGGCCGACCTGGGTCTGGGTGGGAACCGAGACCTGCGTCAGACCCAGACAGCAGGCGAGCATCGCTCCGAAGAGGTTACCCATGGGGGCCCTCCCCGGGTGGCTTCGGGCCTCGAGTGCGAGGCAGCCGCTTCTGCCCCCCAGGCCATCCGGCGCGATGCTCCGTGGGCTCCCCGCCTCCCGCTCCCCGGACCGCGACCCTCCGCATGATCGAGAACCCCGTTTACGACCCGCTCCGTGGCGGCTCCCCGCCCGTGGCCACCAGATCCAGCATCTCCTTGCAGCGCTTGCCCCAGGGATTGAACCGGTTGGCCTTGTAGCCTTCCGCCCAGGCCTCGCGGGCGGCCTCGCGCTCGCCGAGGAACCAGTTGGCCCGGCCCAGCTCGTAGTAGGCCTCGATGAGATTGGGCCCGAGCTGCAAGGTCTTCTGGAAGAAGGTCACAGCGTCCTCGTACATCTCGCGCTCGAGGTACACCAGCCCCAGATAGTAATGGGCATAGAGGGTGGCCTTGCGGTCGTTGTCGAGCCGGATCGCCCGGGACAGATGCTCAATCGCCTCGCCGAAGATGCGCTTCTTCAGGCAGATGTAGCCCACATTGATCCGGGCCAGGGAGTTGGCGGGCTCCTTCATGAGCACCCGGGAAAAGGTGGCCAGCGCCTCGTCGTAGTCCTCGTTCAGCATCTGGGCCCAGCCCAGGAGCGAGTGGGCCTGAATCTCGGACGGAGCGAGCTGGAGGGCCTTCTGGAGGTTCTGGATGGCGCCAGGGTAGTCGCCGAGCGAGATGAGACTCCAGCCCTTCTCGATGAAGGTCGAGGCGCCGAGGTGATCCTGTTGCACCACCGGCCGGGCGCCGGTGAAGGCCGGCGCGGGGGCGGTCGAGGCCGCCGCCTGCAGCTGCTTGAAGCGCTCGACCAGGGTGCGGATGTCTTCCTTGATCTGCCCCAGCTCGGCGAGCGCGGCGTCCACTCGCTTGAAGAATGCGATGATCTCCCGCTTGACCGCCTCGCGCTCGGCCGCGCTCCGACTCCGGTCCAGCCGCGCCGCGATTTCCTGGAACTGGGTTCGCCAGGCGCCGACCAGGGGATCGCCCTCGGGGGCCACCATCAGGCCGCCACCCGGGCGAGGGCCGCGCGCTCCTCGGGGGCCAGCACGCGACCAGGATTGATGATGGTGATCCGCCGCTCGCCCCGGGTGACCTCGCCGCTCCCGAACGGCACCGGGTCGTCCTCGCGGGGGGGGGCGATGGTCACCGAGTCCACCCGAATGACCTCCGTCACCCGGTCCACCACCAGGGCCGCCTTGAGCCCTTCCAGGTCCATCACCATGATCCGCGTTTCCTCGCCGATCGGGGCGGGGAGACCGAGCCGCTGGCGAAGGTCGAGGACGGGGAGCTCGCGGCCGCCGAACTCGAGCCAGCCGATCGCCGGAAGGTTCTCTGCGCCGGTCCTGGGCGGCTGATACGGGAGGATACGCTCCACCTGGAGGATGCCCACCGCGTACTCGCGCGGGCCGGCGCGGAACACGATGAACTGCAGCTCGTCACCGATCGGTCCCCTGGCTCTCGAGCGCACCGTTCCTCCGTTCGCCCAGGTCCGCCCGAATCAGCGGCAGACCTCTCACCCCGCTCATCGAAGCCCGCCTTCCCCAGACCCGGGTAGCGGGAGCGACACCCGGTACCCTAGCGCCGGGGCAGTCCGGCGAGGAGGCGGGCGGCCTCCCGCGCGATCTCGCCCAGGGGGAGCACCCGGTCCGCCCCGCCTCCCTTGACCGCCGCGCCTGGCATGCCCCAGACCGTCGCCGTTTCCCGGTCCTGCGCGATCCCGATCCCGCCGGCATCGCGAATGGCACGGAGGCCGGTGGCGCCATCCTGTCCGAGCCCGGTCAGGACGCAGCCCACCGCGGCTGGCCCGAACGTCTGCGCCACGCTGTGGAACAACGGGTCGGCGGCGGGCCGCACTCCCCAGACCGGGGGCGACTGGTCGAGCAGGACCGTGAGGCCGGCCGCGCCTCCGGCCACCCGCATATGATAATCCCCCGGGGCCACGTACGCGGTGTCCGCGCGCACCGGCATTCCCTGCTCCGCTTCGACCAC
>JBBIMQ010000402.1:0-2382 GCA_037444345.1 Gemmatimonadota bacterium
CGAGCGGACGGCCCTGCCCGGCGGCGAGCTCGTCGGCGGACGGCTCAACAACGGCGATTTCAGCGTGGCCGTCGTCGCGATGGGGATCGGGCTCGATCCCGACCTCTACCCGCTGCTCGCCAGCACCCAGGCCGGCATCAGCGCGTCGAGCCCGGTGGAACTGGCGGGATAGGTGTACATGTCGGCCGTGACCACCAGCCCTGCGGCGCGTGCGGCCTCGATCCGGCGGATCACCGCCTCGAGCTTGGGCCAGTTGCGGCGGCCGGCGGCCTTGAGGTGGTAGATCTCGCCCCGCGCGCCGGAGCGCCGGACGATGTCCAGGAACTCGTCCACCGCCTGCAGCAGGCTGTCGTTTTCGTCCCGGATGTGCGAGATGTACATCCCGCCGAACTCGGCGGCGGCGCGAGCGAGGGCGACGAGCTCATCGGTGGTCGCGTAGAGCGCCGGCTCGTAGATGAGCGAGGAGCCCACGCCGAGCGCCCCTTCCCGCATGGCGTCGCGCACCAGGTCCTGCAGGCGCCGGATCTCCTCGGGGGTGGCCGCCCGCGGGGCCCGGCCCATCACGTAGCGGCGGACCGTGGTGGCGCCCACGAAGGACGCCACGTTGGGAGAGACGCCACGGGCCGCCAGAGTCTCGAGGTACTCGCGCAGGGTGGTCCAGGTGACGGCGTATTTGATGTCGCCCTGGTTCCGCACCAGCTCCGCCTTCATCGAGTCGGTGAGGGGGCCCATGGACTCGCCCTCGCCGAAGACCTCGAGGGTGACCCCCTGGCGGATGTCGCTCTGGGAGCGCCCGTCGTGAAGCAGCGAGACGGTGGCCCAGCTCAGCATGTTGATGAAGCCGGGGGCGACCGCGAGCCCCCGGGCCTCCACCTCGAGCCGGCCCCGGGCCCCGGCGAGATCGCCGACCGCGGCGATGGTGTCGCCCTGGATGGCCACGTCGGCCGCCACTCCAGGGCGGCCGCTCCCGTCATACACGGTCCCATGGCGGATCACCACGTCATAGCGCGGGCTGCAGCCCGCGGCCAGAGTGCGCAGGAACAGGGCTGCCGCGTGCCATCCTGCGACAGGAATCCTCCGCTCGGGCCGGCTCAGGGACGCGACCCCGGCGAGCCTGCCGTCTCCTCGCAAGGTGGTTCCTCAGTTGATTCCCACCCGGCCCCGCACGTCGTCAATCAGCCGGGTCGGGTCATACCCCACGCCGTCCTTGAACACGATCACCACGTTGCGGATCACGCTCGGGTCGCTCCGGAGATCGCCCCGGAGCAGGACCAGGTCGGCCAGCTTGCCCCGCTCGACGGAGCCCAGCCGGTCCGCCACCCGGAGGATGCGAGCGCCGTTCAGCGTGGAGATCTGGACCGCCTCCTCGGTGGTGAAGCCGGCCTCCCGCATGAGCTCGTAGCCCCGCTGATCGCCGAACCCGGGGAGCGCGCCGCCGTTGCCCGTGGGATCCACCCCGTTGCCCAGCAACCCGCCCGCGCGGAAGAACGCCACTTCCCAGGCCATCTGCCGGCGCAAACCGTCCTCGGTGAAGGGCCAGGTGCTCGCGGTGTCAATGAAAGCGCGGTCGGCGAGATAGGCGGCCCGCACCTCAGGGGCCATGAGATCGAGCGAGCGCGGGTCGGTGACCGGCCGACGGGGATAGAGCGCCTCGATGACGGGAAGGGTGGAAGTGACGCTCACCTTGCGCCCGACGAGGGTCCGGATCACCGATTCCGCCACCGCCCCCTCGGCGGCCACCGCGGTATCGAGCGCCGCCATGCTGCCGGCCGGGCACTCGTCAGGCTTCTTGTGGGCCAAAAAATCCGTCGCCGTGACAGCCCCGTGCGCCAGATCGTGAATGCCCAGCTCCGCCGCCTCGCGGAAGGTCACGGCGCAGAGATGGCCGGTGGTGAAGATCCCCCGCCGCCTCGCCTCTTGGATCGCCGCCCGCATGTTCTCCCGGGTGATGTCGGTGTAGAACTTGATCCACTCGGCCCCCTCCTCGGCCCAGTAGGCGACGAACCGCCGAGCTTCCTCGGGCGTGGTGACCACGGCCATCGAGCCGCCGCCGCCGCTCCCGGTGAGGTACGGCGCGGTGACATGGATCCGGGGCCCGGGGAGCCGCCCCGCCTCGATGTTGCGCTTGAGGTTGATGTCGGCATAGGGCTGGTGGCTGCCCGTGGTCCGGATGGTGGTGACCCCGGAGGCGAGGTAGAGCCGGGGGCCGGTGAAGGTGGCGGTGACGCTCCGCCCGCCCGAGGCCGTATAGAAGAGATGGTCATGCAGGCCCACGAGACCGGGGATCAGGGTGTGCCCGGTGCCGTCCACCAGATACGCGCCCTCCGGCGGGCGGATCCGGTCGGCCGGGCCCACCGCGGCGATCCGGCCCCGCTCGAGCAC
>JBBIMQ010000403.1:0-2367 GCA_037444345.1 Gemmatimonadota bacterium
GGCGAAGGTGGCGTCGGTGACGGCGACAATGTTGGGACTGGCCATGCGTCGCTGATCCTTTCTCGTTACCTTCTGCCGGAAGCGCCGCGGAGCGGTCCGCCGTTCGTGGCGCCGGAGCCGGAGGCCTGGTGACCGACCGACCGCGCATCGCACATATCGGGGTGGCCGTCGAGAGCATCGAGGCCGCGCTGGCGTTCTATCGCGACATTCTGGGCCTCGAGCCGGGCGAGCCGGAGATCGCCGACGGCGCCGCCATCGTGGCCCTCCCCTTCGGCGAGTCCGCGGTGGAGCTGCTCGAGCCCCGTACTCCCGACAGCCCCATCGCCAGGTTCCTGGCCCGCCGCGGGCCAGGCATCCATCACGTCTGCTACCGCGTGCCGGACCTCGCGCGCGCCCTCGACGCCTGCCGCCGGGCCGGCTACCGCCTGGTGGACGAGACCCCGCGCCGCGGCGCCGGCGGCCGCCCGATCGCGTTCGTCCACCCCAAGAGCACCGCCGGGATCCTGATCGAGCTCACCGAGTAGCGCCGGCCGGCCTCACGGTCCCCCCTCCGGCTTGGGAGTCGCGCAGGGCCGCCCCGGTGTCCCCGCCTGGTTGAGATCAATGGCCGCGACGATCCACCCGTTGCCGGAGGTCTTGACCGCGGTGAAGGGCACCGTCCGCACGCAGAGCTTGCGGTCCAGCTCGACCGTCACGACCCGGCGGTCGGGGTTGCCGGCCTCGGCCTCGGTTCGCACGATCTTGTAGGGGGTGTTCCGCAGGTAAATCTGGGTGACTGTCAGGCGCCGCTGATAGTCCACCGGCTGGCCGGTGAGGGCCGCGGGCCCTTTCGAGGTCCCCCAGAACCGCCCCATCAGAGCGATGTTGCTGTCCGCCACGGCCGCCATGAAACTGCGCACCGCGTCTTCCGGCGAGGAAGCCGGCTCGGCCGCCGGGACCGGGGCGGTGCGGGCGCCGCCGCAAGCGGCGAGAAGCACCAGAACGGCGGCGTATCGTCGCTGCGTCACGCGAGCCTCCCTGTGGGCTGGTATCGTCCCAGGCTGGTTCCCCTCCGCGCGGGACCAGGAAAACCCCAGCCCCGCCGCGGCTCGCGGGCTGGACGCCCCGGGCACCCGGCTATCGCCGGGCGGGACGGGAGGCGCCGGCGCTCCCCGGCTTCCCGTCCACCATTCCCCGTTTACCGTTCATCGCCGAGCGCGCAGGCGAGCACGGAACCGGTGTGGTGGCTCAACATAAACCGCCAGCCGAGGAGCGGGCAATGACCGCGTTGCGATTGTACGTGAACATTGACCACGTGGCCACCGTGCGGCAGGCACGCCGGACCGACGAGCCGGATCCGGTGGAGGCGGCGGCCCTCGCCGAGGCGGCCGGGGCCGACGGCATCACCGTGCACCTGCGCGAGGATCGCCGTCACATCCAGGACCACGACGTCGAGCGCCTGGCGGCCTCGGTCCGCACCGTGCTCAACCTCGAACTCGCCACCAGCCCCGAGATCGTGGCGCTCGCCTGCCGGCTCCGGCCCTATCAGGCCACCGTGGTCCCCGAGCGCCGGGAGGAAATCACCACCGAAGGCGGCCTCGATCTCTCCCGGGACGACCCGCGCCTCACCGCCACCATCGGCCGGCTCCGGGACCACGGCATCCGGGTGAGCCTCTTCATTGACCCGGCCCGCGCGAGCCTCGATCGCTCCGCCGAGCTCGGCGTCCCGGCGGTGGAACTGCACACCGGCCGCTACGCCCACACCTGGCGCCAGAGCGACGCGGCCCTGGACGAGCTCCGTGAGGCCGCCCGGTATGCCCGCAGCCTGGGGCTGGCCGTCCACGCCGGCCACGGGCTCACCTACCGCAATGTGGGCCCGGTGGCCGCGATCGCCGAGATCGAGGAACTCAACATCGGCCACAGCATCGTGAGCCGGGCCGTCATGGTCGGGATGCGCCAGGCGACCGCCGAGATGCTGGCCCTGGTCCGCCGCGCGCCGCGTGTTTGACCCGGGGACCGCCGGCGCCTACTATGGACGAGCCTCCACCATCGCCATCATGACCCAGCCCCTCGGCATGGACGATTTCTTCATTCTCGAGGCCGGTGAGTACCTCGAGCGGATCGGCGCCATGGTGGCGGCGGCGGGGCCGCCGGGCGCCGACGAGCTGGTCCGGTTCACCCGGGCGCTGCGCGGGAGCGCGCTCATGGCCAACCAGCACGCCATCGCGCGCGCGGCGGGCGGCCTGGAACACCTGGTCCGCACCTTCCGTGACGGCCGGCGCGGCTGGGACGCTGATCTCGCCTCGCTCTGCATCGAGGCCGTGGGCACCTTGCGGGCGCTGGTGGAAGGTGTCCGGCACTGGACCGCCGATCACGCCGTGCTCGCCG
>JBBIMQ010000404.1:0-2359 GCA_037444345.1 Gemmatimonadota bacterium
TCGGCACGCGGTGCTGCCCGCCGCTCTCCTCTGCGCTTCCCTCCCCGGCCCCGCGGGCGCGGGGGCGGGGCGCCACCGGTGCCGGCACTGCCCCGCGGCCGCCCACGTCGGCGCTGCTCCGGTCGCGCTCATAGACCCGGCGATCGCCGCCACGGGGGCGCTGCGCCACGCGGGTGATGTAATCGTTCCTGGGGTCCCGGTCCTTGAAAACGTACCGGGGGCCGGGCCGGATCGGGCGGACGAAGACCACCCGGGTGCCGCCATAGAACCGGTACGGGTAGTAGCGGTAGGGGTAATAGAAGGGATCGTTGTAGATGACGATCCGAAACCGCGAGCAGTAGGTGCGGTAGGGATCCCAATAATAGTAGCTGGCATAGGTGTGGCAGTCGTAGCAGATGAAGCGCGGGTAGTCGTAATGGCGCTCGACGTAATACTCGGCCACGTCGTAGTCCCAGGCATCGCCCGGGGCGATCTGGGCGGCGAGATCGGTGAGCGCCACGTAGGGATCGCCCCGGACCCGCCCGTCCGAGATCGCCCGGTAGTCCCAGTGGTCGCCCCGGGTGATCCGGCTGAAGTCGAAGGGATCCTCCGAGGCGATCGCGAAGACGTACCCCACCCCGGGATAGTCGGTGACCCGGAAAGCTTCCTCGCGGTCGCGCCCGACCACCTCGTAGGTCCGGCCGCCCCGCGCGAAGCCGTCCTCCCAGGGTTCGAGCGGGAACAGGATCCTGATCCGGCCATCGGTGTCAATGCGGACCACCGCCACGTAGGCATCCTGCTCGAGCCGGAAGTACACCCGGGCCCGATCGCCGCGGTCGTAGGGGTCCTCGCGGTCGAGCCAGAGGTTGACCCGGGGCCGATCGGGGTCGCTGCGAAGCCAGGCCGCGATGGTGGCCGTGGGGACTGGCGCGCCCCGCGCGTCACTGCCGGCCACGACGGCGAGCGCGAGAGCGAGCGTGGCAGTCATGGGACGCCTCCGGACGCGTTCGAGGACAAGGCTCGGGAGAGCAGGGGGTATGCCACCGGAGAGAGCTGGCCTACCTCATGATATCGCAACGAGTTGGATCGCGCGGCGCCCGAGCTCCGGTGTCCCAGGGCAGGGACACCAGGGAGCGCGTTGACTTCGCCGGGGACTCCCCGGTACGTTCGTCCCCCCTATGACGACGCCCCTCGCCGGCAACCGCCCGCGCTTCGATCTGCTCGATCCCAAGGAGGCGGCGAGCCTGGCCGGGATCGAGCTGTTGAGCGAGGGGATCGTCGAGGGGTTTCTGAGCGGGCTCCACCGCTCGCCGCGGCGCGGGTTCTCGGTGGAGTTCGCCGAGCACCGGATGTACCAGCCGGGCGACGAGCTGCGCTACCTGGACTGGAAGCTCCTGGCCCGCAACGACCGGCTCTACGTCAAGCAGTACGAGGAGGAGACCAACCTCCGGGCGATGCTGGTGGTGGATGTGAGCCGCTCGATGGGCTGGACGGGCGATCCCGAGCGGGTCCTCACCAAGCACGCGTACGTCCAGCGGCTCGCGGCCGCGCTGTCGCTTCTCCTGCTCCGCCAGCGCGACGCCACCGGGCTCGTGGCGTTCGACGAGGCGGTGCGCGCCGTGGTGCCGAGCCGGGCCCGCCTGGTCCACTGGTATCGGCTTCTCGATGTGTTAGGCACTCTCGAAGCCGGCCGGGGAACGGCCGCGGAACCGGCGCTCGCTCGCGTGGTGGGCCTGCTCCGGCGCCGGGGCCTGGTGGTCTTCGTCTCGGACCTGCTCTTGGAGCGGGAGCTGGCCCTGCGGGCCCTCCGGTTCCTGCATCACCGCGGCCATCAGGTGGTGGTGGTCCACGTGATGGATCCTGCCGAGCTCCACCTCGCGGGGCCGGCGGAGGCCCGGTTCGAAGACCCGGAGACCCGCGCGGCCGTGGTGCTCCGACCCAAGGAGTGGGCCCGGGCCTACCGCGAGACGGTGGAGGGCGTGGTGGCGGCGTGGCGGCGGGCCTGCCGGAACGCGGGGATCCACTATTATCACCTCACCACCGACACACCGTTCGGGCTGGCGCTCCGGCAGCTCGCGGCCCGGTCGGTGGGACTGGCGTGATCGCATTCCTGCATCCGTGGGTGTTGCTGGGGCTTCCCCTGGCCGCGGTACCGCTGCTCTTGCATCTGGTGACGCGGCGCGAGCCTCCCACGGTCGAGTTTCCGGCGGTGCGCTACCTGGTGGAGGTGACCCGGGAGCACAGCCGGCGGCTCCGGCTGCGCCACTGGCTCCTGCTGGCGGTGCGCACCCTCCTGGTGCTGGCCCTTGTGCTGGCGGCGGCGGGACCGACCGCGCCGCTCCGCCCGGCGGCCGGGCACGCGCCGAGCGCCCTCGCCCTG
>JBBIMQ010000405.1:0-2358 GCA_037444345.1 Gemmatimonadota bacterium
AACCCGGGGTCGTGGGGACCATCCCGGCAGGCGGACTCCCGCGCCCGGGAAACGACGAGGCCCGGCGGTTCGTGCGGCACAGCCCATCGCCCCGCGCCAGGCTGCGCCGGCTCGGCAGACCTCTGCAGGCTCCTCGTGCCGGCGGCAGACCGGTGCCCTGAGGGCGTTCCAGCCTGTCACGGCTCCCCCGGCTCGCGGGCTGCCTCGACGGGGCGCAGCCCTGCGCGGTGGGCAGGGCCCCAACCGGAGCCAGGTCTAATGCCGGAAGCGGAGACCCGCCGGGAGTCCTGGCTGCCGCACCGGCCGTGGCTCCAGATCGCCTTCGGCGGTGAGATGAAGATAGAACCCGTCGGCCTCGCCCAGGCGCCTGGCAACGCGATTGTACGCCGCCGCGAAGGCTTTCCGCCGATCCCAGAAGAGGTAGCAGGCGCGGTGGACCCGGGCCCCAGAATAGGGGTAAAGCGGATGGGTTTCGCTGGCGACGAAGTCCGGCAACTCGATGACCTCCTCGCCCGCCCGGAACGCGGCATGGCAGAGGGCGCAACGGGTGGAAGGCACTGCGAGAGGCTCCGCGACGGCGACGAAGGGAAAAGAGCGCCCAGCCGGCGGCCACGCAAGACGCAGGCGCCGGCAAGGCGCCTGCGGGCGGCTCGTTCCGCCCGGCCCCTCAGTGCCACGCGGCGAGGATACCCCCGAGCAGAGTCAGGCCCGCGACGTGATAGCCGGCATCTACCAGGTAGAGCTGGATCGGCTTGTTCTCCCAGGTGTACGCCACGGCCAGTCCGGTCGCCGCAAGGCCGGCGCCGGTCACCAGGCCCACGGCGGCGCCGCCCGTGAAGGTGGCCGCGCCCACCCGGTCCACGAGCCAGACCATCACCGAGGCCGCGACCAAGTTGGCCACCCAGGTGAGCGCGAGCTTGACGGCCACCTCGCGGGGCGTGGGGTTCGGGATCTCGATGCCGTGCGACGCGAGCCCGCTGGCCCAGACCCCGCCGAAGACAAGGGAATACCAGAGCGCGCCGAGAGCCCATTCGCCCGCCGCGCCCGCACCCCCGGGTACCAGCCTGGTCAGGTGGCTTCCTCGGATGCGCCCGCACCCCTCGCGCGGAGCGGGGGGGCCGGGCGACCGCCGAGGTCCTGCTCCAGAAAGCGCTTCACCGCCGCGATGAGCTGGCGGATGCGGTTCTCGCCCGTGTCGTAGTTGAGTGGGAGCCTGCGCCCCGAGACGGCCCACTCGATGTCCGTCCACCGGCTGATGGGATAGACCCCTGCTTGCCGCGCGGCCTCGATCCAGAGCACCTGTTCCACTCCCTCCCACACCAGCCGCAGCCGGAGGCCGGGCCGGTGGTATTCGGCAAAGGCGTGCCGGCTCTGCCGGTCGGGGTACGCCATCTCTGCCAGCCGAAAACCGCAGGCGAAGAGGAGGGGCCTGAGCTGTTGTTGGGTCAACTCGAAGGGACCCGGCCCTGGCCCCAGACGATCAGGCGGGTTCATGGACTGGTCTCGGCCGTTCCGCTATTCAGCGCTCCGCCGCCTCGATCAGCGTCTTGGTCTGCTCCACGTACGCATCGTAGGCCCGTCCCCAGAGGCCGGAGAAACGCGACTTCTTCGGTGCGTTCTGCACCGCCTCGAGCATGGGCCGGAGCACCGGATCGGCCCAATCCTCCGCTTCGAGGTCCTGCAGGACTTCGCTCCGAGGCACCTGCCCCTCGAGGAACGCGCGAGCGCGGGTGGCCAGGGAGCGTCGGCGGGCCTGGCGATCAGTGGACATGGAGTCGCGTCTCAGGTTCGCATCACTCGTAGTTCTCGAACGGCTCGGTTTCGATCACCTGCCCGCTCTGCCGGTCGCGGAGCCGGTGCACCAGCCGGAGCCTGGGGCCCAGGCGCTCGGCGTAGGACCCCAGGAGCTCATAACGCGCCGTGTCGCCGAAGCCGGCTTCGTTCAATCGTTCGGCCTCACCGCGGCAGACCATGCCGGGCGTCGGTTTGGGGTTGGGATACGCATCCTCATGGTGCTGGACCAGGGTCTGCCACTGGTCGCCCTCGGCCCGCTCGAACGACGCCCGTAGGTCTTCCCGAGTCCAGGGCATGGCATCAGAACTGGATCCGGATAGCGTCGGGGTCGTCGAGTCGGGTCCGGCAAAAGCTCTTGCCAGGTGGCGGGGCACAGAACGCGAGCACCTGGACCGTGCCGGCCGTCTGGTTCGCCGGAACCAGGCTCCACGTGACCGCAGCCCGGCCGTTGGATCCGGTCACCAGAGGGAGCGGGGAAAAGCTCCCGGCGGTGACCTGCAGAGTGATGAGGGCGCCGGCCAGCGGCTGCTGGGTGTCTGGATCCGTTACTTCGAACGTGATGGT
>JBBIMQ010000406.1:0-2353 GCA_037444345.1 Gemmatimonadota bacterium
AGCTCGCCGGGGTCGCCGGCCGTGGCCGCGGCTGCCTGATCGCCGCCCCGGGCCTCGAGCCGGCGGAGCACCGCGTTGACGAACCCGGCCGCGCGCTCGCCCGCCAGCTCTCGCGCCAGGTCCACCGAGGTGGCGACCGCGGCGTGCGGCGGGATCCGTTCCAGCCGGAGCAACTGATAGGCCCCGAGCTGGAGCACCCACCGGAGCGTCGGGGCCACGGAATCCAGCCCCCGGCTGACCAGCGGTGCGAGCGCGCCGTCCAGCTGGGCGGCGTGTCGCAGCACGCCTGCGGCCAGTTCGTGCGCCAGGCGCCGGTCCCGTTCCTCCAGCCCTTCCACCGCCTGGTCCCGCGCCGCACCGAACGGGGTACCCCGCGCGACCCGGTCCAGGATGGCCAGTGCCGCGCGGCGAGGGGCGAGACCCGTCAGGCCAGCATCCCCCGGCCGGGTGAGGAGGGCACGGCGACCTCGCGGCGCGGCATCCGCCCGGCCAGATAGGCCAGGCGGCCGGCGGCCACGGCGTGCCGCATCGCCGCCGCCATCGCGACCGAATCCCGCGCCTCGGCGAGCGCGGTGTTCATGAGAATCCCGTCCACTCCCTGCTCCATCGTCAGGCAGGCATCGGAGGCCGTGCCCACCCCGGCGTCCACGATCACCGGCACCGAGAGCCGGCGCTTGATGGTGCGGACGTGATAGGGATTGAGGAGCCCGAGCCCGCTCCCGATGGGCGAGGCCAGCGGCATGACCGCCACCGCCCCCGCCTCCTCCAGCCGGAGCGCGGTGACCAGCTCCTCGTTGGGGTAGGCCATCACCTTGAAACCTTCCCGCACCAGAATCCTGGTCGCCTCCAGGAGCCCCGCCACATCCGGGAGCAGGGTCTCTCGATCGCCGATCACCTCGAGCTTGATGAATTCGTTGAACCCCGCCTCCCGCGCCAGCCGGGCGTAGCGGACGGCCTCCTCCGCCGTGTAGCAGCCCGCGGTGTTGGCGAGCAGGAAATACCGTGACGGGTCGAGATGAAAGAGGATCCCCTCCTCCTTGGTCCGATCGAGATCCACCCGCCGCACCGCCACCGTCACCACCTCCGCCCCGCTCTCCTCGAGGGCCCGCACCATCTCGGCGTTGGAGCGGTACTTGCCGGTCCCGACCAGCAGGCGGGAGCGGAAGGCGCGACCCCCGA
The DNA here is from genome assembly GCA_037444345.1 of Gemmatimonadota bacterium. Classification (GTDB taxonomy): domain Bacteria; phylum Gemmatimonadota; class Gemmatimonadetes; order Gemmatimonadales; family GWC2-71-9; genus JADJOM01. The sequence continues at coordinate 1,180 of JBBIMQ010000406.1, forward strand.
CCACGAGCGGGTCGTCCAGGGCGGCGGTCACCTCGGCGAGCGGCGCGCTCACCGGCACCCTCCGAGACAACGGGGATCCGATACCGGACCTGTAGCTGGCACTGCGACGAGCGGCAGGCTCACTGATCCATCCGGGGCAGGGCGTCGAACTGGCACTCGGACCCAATAATAATCGGGCCCGGCGGGGAGGCCCGGCCGGATGGCCCGGCACTGGAGGCTCGGCGGTGCTACCCGGTCGCGGTTGCGGGGGCCTTCGGCACCGCCGCTTCGGTCCCGTCTGCTCCCGGCTTCACTCGATTGGTGCGGCCGAGTGGCGCAGCGGCCTGCCTCCCGCTCGGAGGGCATGGGTACGAAGGCCCGGGGGGACCCTCCCGGCGGCCAGCGGAGCGGGGCGGTGAAGGCCGGCCTCTGTGGGGCGAGCGTCGCCCCGGGGTTCCGGCGCCGGACCACGTCCAGGGGGGGGCGGGGGGGCGGTCGGGGGCCGGGGGGGGGGGGGGTGGGGCGGCCGGGCGTGGTCCGGTGGCGGAGGGTCCTTCCAGGGAAGCTTCGCTTTAGCCGCCGCCCACGAAATGCACCAGCTCCACCACGTCGCCGTCCTTCAGGGCCACCTCGCCCAGCCGGGGCCGGCGCACGATCTCGCGGTTGAGCTCCACCACTACCAGCCGGGGGTCGAGTTGGAGCTGGGCCAGGAGATCCGACAGGGTGGCGGGCGCGGCGATGCGCCGGGGCTCGCCGTTGATCGTCAGGGCGATCTCACTCATCGCTCTCCATCCAGGGTGCAAGGAGGTCGAGAGCCGCCTGGGCCGGGTTCCGGGCGCGCCAGAGGGCCGTCACCGCCGCGATGCCCCACGCGCCGGCGTCGCGGACCTCGGTCGCTCTCCCCGGGGTGATCCCGCCGATGGCGATCACGGGCCGGCCCAGCGCGGCCAGCCGGCGGATCAGCTCGAGGCCGGCGGGGGCAACCCCGGGGTGGGTGGCCGTGGGGTAGATGCTCCCGGCCATCAGGAAATCGGCTCCTTCGCTCAGGGCCTGTTCGGCCTCTCGCTCGGAATGTACCGAAACACCGACCCAGGTGCGGCGGCCCGTCCTGGATACCCGGTCGAGGAGGGTCCGGGCCTCGCGCGCGGGGAGGTCGGCGAGGCCGAGCTCGACGCCGTGCGCGCCGAGGGCGGCG
>JBBIMQ010000407.1:0-2349 GCA_037444345.1 Gemmatimonadota bacterium
GACTTCTCCCGGCAGACCCGGTTGCTCCAGCACGCCATCGGCCTGTTGCTGTCCTCCGGCGGGCCTATCCGGGCATGTCGCCCGCCGAGGAGCGGGACTGGCGCGCCCTGCTGGAGGAGCCCGATCTGTCCCGCCTTCAGGTGGCGCTCGATGAGGTCTCACCGGCTCGAATCGAGGGCACGAGCGCGGAGGCCCAGTTCCGCCTGCTGCTCACCATCCGGTTCCGGGGCCGGCCGGACAGCAAGCAGGAACTCCGCTACCGGGCCAGCTTCGAGCGCACTGGGGGAGAGTGGCGCCTCCTGCGGCTCACGCCCCGCTAGCGGCGCTCCGGCCGACCAGGATCGCCGGACTGCGGCCCGCGGGCGCTCCCTGATTCCGTTGCAGTGCGCCCTGGGGCATGCCAGCTCGCCGCAACCGCGGCTCCCCTGCGGTGGGGCGGTCGTTTGACAACTGCCCGGCGGGGCCTACATTGGCTGCCACCTACCTCGGGGGGACCTCCATGCGCACCCGCCTGTCCCACCTTGCGGTGACAGCGTCGGTCGCCGTGTCAGGGGGCTGGGGCTGTAGCAACGAGTGCCCCAACTGCCCCGGTGGTGGTACCAGCCTGCAGGTTTCCCCCGGAACGACCTCGGTGCTGCCAGGACGCACGGTCCAGCTCGCAGCCCTGGTGTACGATCGGGACGGGGCCCTGCTCAACGGCTTCAAAGCCTCCTGGTCATCCAGCGACCAGTCCGTGGCGAGCGTGGACAGCACCGGCCTCGTGACCGGTCTCGCGGTCGGATCGGTCACGATCACGGCCTCGGTTGCCGGGCTCAACGCCGACGGGACGGTGAACGTGGTCACTACCTCGACGCTGTCGGGGCAGGTCCAGCCCATTCTCCAGACCTCCTGCGCCACGGCGTTCTGCCACGTGTCGCCCGGTCCCTCGCCCACCATGACCAGCGCGTCGGTCACCTACAATTCCCTGGTGGCGAGCGGGACCACCTACGTGACGCCGGGGGATACGACGGTGGGTCTGCTGCTCCAGCGGCTCAAGAGTACCACGGCTCCCATGCCGCCCGGGGCGCCGCTCTCCCAGTTGCAGCCAGGCAACTACGACCTCATCGCCCTCTGGATCGCCCAGGGCGCGCAGAACAACTAGCGCCGCTAGAACGCGTACTCCGCGCCTACCGTCGCGGCCCAGTCTCCCCGCATCCCTCCGTCGTTGAGGGGGATGAGCGCGTTGGAGACGAAAGTGAGCCCGCTTCCGGCCAGGAACTTGAACCCCACCGACGCGTCCACGATATGGTCGCGGCGATCGGGGATGCTGGTGGGCCGGATCCGGCGGGGGGTGGGAGCGGTGAAGGTCACCGGTCCCGGCAACACCAGCGGCCTGGTTCCCACCTCCCATTGCGAGAGGAAGTCCACCGCGAGCGTCACCGAGGGCGAGACGAGCTGATCGAACCCGGCGGTTGCCAGGACCGCGTCGGTGAGCGACCGCCCGGCCCGATAGAGGTAGCCGCCGTTCAGGTGGGGGGAGAAGGTCCCGAAGCGACCCGAGACGATGGCGAGGCCGCGGACGGCGAATTCCCCGGTGCCCAGGAAGTCGTTTTCGTCCCCAGTGGGGAAGCGCACGTCGGCCAGGAACCCGAAGGCCCCCCGATCGGTTCCGCCCAGGTTGACCTTGACCCGCGCGGCCACGTCGCCGATGCCGGTGGCGTTGTCGTCAATGCAAGAGGCCGAGGTGAGCGAGGGGTTGGCGGTGGTGCCGAAGAAATGGGGGGTCGAAAAGGTGAAGGGGACCACCCGGGCGACGCTGCCTCCTCTCAGGTCCACCCGGACCAGGGGTACTGCGACCCCGACGTCCACCTGGTCGAGGAGGCCGAAGGTCAGGAACAGCGAGGCGACCTGGAGGTCGAAATCAACCGAGGTGTTCACCTCGATCACGTCGTTCTCGAACGTCGGGCTCCCGAGCGCGGTGTCGGCGGCGGCGAAACCGGGGCAGGGGGTGCCGGGGACCCAGGTCGGGTTGGTTCGGCAGACGTTCTGGTGGGTGAAGGTGAACGCGAGGTTCTCGAGCGGGACGCCCCGGACGGACTTGAACGTGAGCGCCGTGAGGTTCGCACCCGCGAGGAAGCGCCCCCGGCCGAGGGTCTGGACCCGCTCACCGAAGATCGGTCCCGCCGAAACCGCGGTGCGCACCGGGCGACCACCCTCGAACCGGAATGCCACACCGCTCGTGGCCGCACTGATCGGCACGTTGGCGACCGCGACGGCGATGGCTCTCGAGAGAAAGCCGAGCAGATTGTCCGTCCCCGCCACGGTGGATCCGATGTAGTGGTCGCCGTGGCCGGTGGCGGCACTCACGCT
>JBBIMQ010000408.1:0-2339 GCA_037444345.1 Gemmatimonadota bacterium
GGCGGTCTGGGGTGGTGGGGGGGATGGAGTCATCGGTCGTGCCGTCCTCGGGCCCAAGCTTCACTTCCCAAGGTGTAAGACGGACTGCATGTTGGAAAGATGTCCTCTCCCGCTGGAGCAGCAATGGTAACGCCGATGCTCCGCCCTCTCTCGCTCGGCGAGGTCCTCGACACCTCGTTCAGTCTGTATCGCAGGCTGTTCGGACCGCTGCTCCTCATCACGATCGCGACCCGCCTGCTCCCCATCGCAATCGAAGTCTACCTGGGTAGCGCCGGGGGAGCGCTGGCCCACCCGGGGCTCTGGCTCTTCAACGCGTTCCTCTCGGCCATCCTCGGCGCGCTGGCCGCGGGGGCCTCGACGTTCGTGGTATCCGAGAGCTGCCTGGGCCGCACCCTGCCGGCGGAACGCGCGCTCGCCCGGACGGCGCCGTACCTCTGGCCGCTCCTGGTGCTGGCGGTGGCGACCAGTCTGGTGGTGATGCTGGGCCTGCTGTTCTTTGTCGTTCCTGGGCTGATCCTGTTCGCCGCCCTGGCCCTCGGCACGCCGGCCCTGGTGCTGGAAGATCTGGGCGGGATCGAGGCGATGGGGCGCTCCTGGAGCCTGACCCGCGGGTACCGGGGCAAGGTGTTGAGCGCCCTGTTCGCCGTCGGCGTCCTGATCTTTCTCCCCGGCATCGCCCTGGGGACGTACGCCGCGATGGCCGGGACTCGTGCGGACCTGGAGGGCGGTGCCGCCGGTGGGATGACCGCCCTCGGGCTCACGGTGGGGGTCTACCTGCTCTCCACGCTGATCTACCCGCTGCTCTACTGCGTGCTGACGGTGAGCTACTACGATCTCCGGGTTCGCAAGGAAGGCTTCGATCTCGAGGTGCTGGCCTCGGGGCTGGCTCGCGCGTGAGCGACCTCCCGCTCCCCCTGGCTGCGGCGGGGGTGGAGGAAGCGGACTCGCTCCAGGCCGTGCTGGACTCGGTGTTCGCCGGGCCGGCGTACCAGTGGACCGAGCGCCGGCACCCGCTCGGGTTCCTGCGCGATTGGTGGCAGGATCTCGGCGAGTGGCTGGGGCGCCTCCAGGATCGCCATCCCGATCTGTTCCAGCTGCTCTTCTGGGTTCTGGTGGGGCTCCTGGTGGGGATCGTGCTTCATGGTGCCTGGATCCTGTACCGGGCGGTCCGGGTGGCCAACGCCCCGCGCGAGCGAACCCGAGGGCCGGTGACGCCGCCGCCGCGAGACGCGGCGTGGTACCGGCAGGAGGCGGAGCGCCTGGCTGGACTCGGGCGTTACGCGGAGGCCATGCACCACGATTTCCTGGCGCTTGTGCTCGAGCTGGACAGCCGGCGCGCGCTCCGGTTCCATCCCAGCAAGACGCCGGGCGAATACGCGCGGGAAGCGCGGCTTCCGGACGAGGATCGCGGCGTGCTCCAGGGGGTGGTTCGCGACCTGTACGCGGTGGCCTTCGCCCGCCGTCCCTGGGGGCCGGGGGAGTACCGGGCCTGGCGCGCCCGGCTGGCGGGAGGCATCCATGCGCCGGCGGGCTGAAGTCCTGTTCGGGCTCGGCCTGCTGGCGGCGGTCGTGGTGCTGGTATCGGCGATCGGCCGCCGGCGGGAGCTTGCCGTCGAGGCCGATCGCCGGCGCACGACGTTCCTCACCGGCCCCTTCGGGGCCCGGGGGCTGGCAGAGGCCCTGGAGCGGCTCGGCCTCGAGGTCGAGCGGTTCCGGCGGCCGCTGCGCCAGGCTCCCGTGGCCCTGGCGGGCGATCCGGGAGCGCTCTTTGCGATTCTCGATCCGTCCCGCCAGTACAGCGCCGCGGACGCCCGGCTGCTCGCCCAGCTGAGCGCCGATCCGGATTCCGGCGGAGACCTGCTGCTCGCGGGGCGAGGGCTCGCGCCGGTCATGGCCTGTTTCGGTTACGGGATCGAGGATCGCGGCTCCGATTCGGTGGAGATCCTGGTGCGGGGGCGGGCGGAAGGTCGGGCCCAGCTCTGGGCCCATGCAGTGCTGGCAGCGACCACGGACACGGTGGTGACGGACACGGGCGAGGTGGCCGCCGGCCTTCCGGAGGTGTGCGCCGTGCCGCCGCTCGCCCGAGCCGACACCCTGCTGGTCACCCGGACGGGGCGACTGGTGGCGGTGCGGCTCGCGCGGGCCGATCTTGACCGGAAGGTGATCCTGGTGGCCGACGGCCTGCTGTTCAGCAACCGGGTCCTCCGCACGACCGCGGCGGGGCCTCTCGTCCTCGGGCTGTTCGCTGGCCGGTACCACCGGGTGGTGTTCGACGAACGGTCCCACGGCTTTACCGCGGGGGGCTCCCTGGCGCGGGCCGCGCTAGAGTGGAGCTTCCG
>JBBIMQ010000409.1:0-2323 GCA_037444345.1 Gemmatimonadota bacterium
CGGCCACTCGCTCATCAAGGCCCGCATGAAAGAGCTGGGCGCGCCGCTCGCGGGCGAGATGAGCGGCCACATGTTCTTCGGCGGCGACTACTACGGATTCGACGACGCCCTCTTTGCCGCCGCCCGGCTGCTGGAGATCGTCTCCCAGGGACCCGGCGGCCTCGCGCCTCTGCTGGCCGATCTCCCCCGCACCTACGCCACTCCCGAAATCCGGGTGGACTGCCAGGAAGAGGAGAAGTTCGGCCTGGTGGAGCGCGCGGCGCGGCACTTCGCGGCCAGGTACCCGGGCAACACGATTGATGGGGTCCGGATCACCTTTCCGGAGGGCTGGGGGCTCCTCCGGGCGTCCAACACCCAGCCGGTGCTGGTGCTCCGGTTCGAGGCCACGAGCGAAGAGGCCAGGGACGCCTACCAGCGCGAGGTGATGGAGTGGCTGCGGGAGGCGGGAGTGGCGGTCTAGACACGCACTCGCCGCCAGGCCAGTGCTAGATTCTCTCCGTGTCCCCCCGCACCGTCCGCCTGATCCTCGGCGCCAGCCTCGTTGTCGGGCTGCTCTTCCTCGGGCGGTGGACCGCCGGCCTTCTGGCCGACCGCTGGTGGGCTGGCCAGGTGTCGGCGGCGGCGGCCTCCTTCGTGACCGACTGGACCCTGGTCCGGGTCTCCCTCGAGGCCCTTGGCGTCGTCACCGCCTGCGCCTGGTTCGTGGGGCATCTGCTCCTCGTCTACCGCGCCATCGGATCGGTCCAGATCCACCGGCAACTTGGCAATCTCGAGATTCGCGAGGCGGTCAACACCCGGGTGGTGGAAGCGGTCAGCATCGCGGCCGGCCTCCTCCTGGGACTGATCGTGGGCGAAGGGGTCGGCGACTGGGCACCCGAGATCGTGCTGGCCTTGCGCGCGGTGCCCTACGGCCAGGCCGACCCCCTGCTCGGGCGTGACATTGGCTTCTACGTCACCAGCCTCCCCTTCTGGCGCCTCCTCCACGGTCACCTCTTCCTCCTTGTCCTCCTCGCGCTGGCTGGCGTGTTCACGCTCTACGTGGTGATCGGCGCCGTCGCCTGGCGCCACCGGCGCCCGGCCATCAACAGCCACGCCCGCGCCCATCTCGGCGTGCTCTCGGCGTTCCTCGCGTTGCTCATCCTCTGGGGGCACCTCCTCGAGCCGTACGAGCTCGTGGCCGGCGTGGGACCACCGCTCCACGACGGCCTGTTCGCCTATCGCACCGCGACCGCGCAGATGCTCGCGGGACCCGCCCTGGCGGCCGCGGTGCTCTCCCTGGTGTGGGTCTGGCGGGGCCAGCACACGCTCATGGCGGCGGGGTGGATCCTGGTCTTCGCCAGCTCGCTCCTGGGCCGGCACGTCATCCCGGCCCTGCGCGCGGGCGGCGGCTCCTCGCCCGTGGAGCCCGCGGTGCGCCGCCGCTTTGACCAGCTGGCGTATGGCATGGCGGGCATCCGCGATTCCAACTTCGTGCGCACCGAGACAGGACTCGCGCCGCCCCGCCCCGCAGGGCTCTGGCCACCGAACCTGGTACCGGCCGCGGTGGGCGATTCCGGCCGCACCCTCGCTCTGGACCGGGCGCTTCTCCCCGCCGGCCGGCGCCTCCGGCCGGTCTGGCTGGTGGTCCGAAGCTACCGGGATGACCATGCCGCGGTCCGTGTCCTGGCCGACAACCAGACCGCCCCGCTCGGCCAGCCGCTCCTCGTTCAGGAGAACGACAGCGCAGGTCTCCAGGTTGAGCTCGCGCTCCCGGCACGCGCCGTCTGGCCCGGCCCTCGGGACGTGGTGCTCGATTCGGCGCAGGGTGGCGTGGCCGTCGGGACAGGCTTCCGCCGGATCGCGCTGGCCTGGGCCCTGCAGCGCGGTGGGCTCTTGGCCGGCGTGCCCAGGGACACCCGCGCGTTCTGGTATCTCGATCCCGTCACCCGCCTCACCCGCCTCGCCCCGTTCGCGGTCTGGAGCAGCCCGGTCCCGCGGCTCATCGGGGGGGAACTGGTCTGGCTCTCCGACGGCTACCTGGCCTCCGCCACCTTCCCCGCCTCGGCCCGAGTGCGATGGCGGGGCCGGGATGTCGGCTCGCTCCGCGCCGCCTTTGTCGGGGTGGTGCGCGCGGGATCGGGCGCCACCCGCATCTTTCTCCGCCACACCGCCGACGACGTCCTGGGCAAGGTCTGGCGGAGTGTCGCCGACGGGCTGGTCGAGCCGGCGTCAGCGATCCCCCCGGAGATCGGGCGCGCGGTGCCGTACCCGCTCGAGCTGCTGGCGGCCCAGATCCAGGTGCTCGAGCACGACTACTGGGGCATGGGCCGGAGGCCCGGAGGCT
>JBBIMQ010000410.1:0-1329 GCA_037444345.1 Gemmatimonadota bacterium
CCACCATCCGCTCCACCACCTGCTCCGGCGGCGGGTCCGGCGGGGTCGGGTTCTCGGGGGGCCGGAGGAAGACCAGGGTGGTATCCACCGTGATCTCCCGGACCTGCGAGGCGACCCCCTTGGTCACCTGCACCGCCCCGAAGATGAGGCCCACGTGGATCGCCAACGAGACCAGCGACTGCGCCAGCGACTTGGGTTTCTTCTTGTTCGATTCGATGAGCGTCTCGAACACGGACAGCTCCTCCGGGTACGGACGGAGAGGGAAACTAGAGGTGCCCCATTGCAGCGGGAGGGCACGAAGATGACAATACGATGACAGCCGGATTAGGGCCGGCTGTCACACGGTCCGGCGGACGGCGGGCCAATATACCGGCGGGGATTTCCGGCGCCAGGGCGGGTCACTGGGTACGCCCTCCCGGGCCGCTCACGGGCTGCGGGGTGGCGGGAGCCGGCTCGCCCGGCTCGAGGCGGGCGGGCGGCGCTGCGGCCGGCGCCGGGAGATTCCTGGGCAGGGTCACGGTGAACACCGCCCCCCGACCCAGCCGGCTCTGGACCGCGATGCTGCCGCCGTGGGCTTCTGCAATCCATTTACAGATGGCCAGGCCGAGCCCCACCCCGGGACGCTCCCCGGCGCGGGAACGGGCGGCGTCCACCCGGTAGAACCGGTCGAAGATATGGGGGAGATCGGCCTGCGAGATCCCGATGCCGGTGTCCCCCACGATGAGGGCCGCGTGGGCTCCCTGATCCACCAGCCCCAGGCTCACCTTGCCGCCGGGCAGGGTGTACTTGATCGCGTTGGTGACAAGGTTGAGCAGGAGCTGCCGGATGCGGGCCCGGTCCACCACCGCCAGGACCGGCTGATCGGGCAGCTCGGTCCGCACCTGGATGCCGGGGCCTTCGCCGAGCATGCTGGCGGTCTCGGCCGCCTCGCTCACCAGCTCCCGCAGGTCACACGGCTCGAGGGCGAGCGTGGCCCGGCCCTCGTCGGCCCGAGCCAGAGTGAGCAGGTTGTCCACCATCTCGCTCATCCCGTTGATCTCCTCCAGGGCCTCGTCCAGGGCCTGGAGCACCTCGCTCGGGGTGCCCGGATGCGTGAGGGCCCGTTCCACCCCGGCCCGCAGGACCATGAGCGGGGTCTTGAGCTCGTGGCTGGCATCGGCACTGAAGCGGCGCAGGCTGGTGAAGCTCTCTTCCAGGCGGGCCAGCATCCGGTTCACGGTCGAGGCCAGCCGGGCCAGCTCCTCGGTGCGGGAGGGCACCGCCAGCCGCCGGTGCAGGCTCCGCCCGTCGGTGATGGCCTCGAGCTCGTCAATCATCCCGTCGAGCGGC
>JBBIMQ010000410.1:1393-2323 GCA_037444345.1 Gemmatimonadota bacterium
ACCAGCATCGCGGCGAGGAGCTGTTCCGGCCCGAACGGCACCGCCCCCACCGGGGCGGCCACGAGGAGCCGGCCCTGCTCCCGCCACACACCGGGGAGTGCGACCAGCGCGTAGCGCAGCGGTTCGGCCCCCGGTGCCCGGGCGACCGTCCCGGTTTCGACCCGGACGGTATCGCCCCGGCGCAGGCGGTCGAGGAGCGAGTAGAGCGCCGCAAACCCCAGCTGCTTGGCCGCCGCGTTCCGGAAGATCGGGACGCCCTCCGGATCGAAGACCACGACGTAATCCCGGACGGCGTCGAGGTAGCCGCCGATCTCGTTCAGCAGGGTGGGCGTCTCGCCGGGGTCGAGCAGCCGCCCGAGAAAGCGCTGGGAGTTGATGAAATACTGGGCGGCGAGCTGGCCCTCGAGTTCCAGCCGCTCGTCCAGCTCGCGGAGGCTCGAGCGGCGGCGCTCGAAGTACAGCGCGGCGCCGAAGCCGGCCACCGACAGGGCGAGGGCCACCGCATACCACAGGGTCAGCCGACGGCGGATGGAGGGCACGGGCCCGGCTCACTCCCTGATGACGTACCCCACGCCCCGCACGGTGTGGATCAGTTTCTTGGCCTGGCCCGCGTCCACCTTCTTGCGGAGCCGGTTGATCACCACGTCCACGATGTTGGTCCCGGGATCGAAATGGTAATCCCAGGCGTACTCGGTGATCAGGGTCCGCGACATGACCCGGCCGGCGTGGCGCATGAGGTATTCCAGGACGGCGTATTCCTTGGGGGTGAGCTCCAGGGGCTTGCCGCCTCGGGTCACCTGGCGGGTGGCCGGGTCCAGCCTGAGGTCCGCCACCTCGAGGCACTTGGGGGCGAGTTGCTTGGGCCGGCGGCCCAGGGCTTCCACCCCGGCGAGGAGTTCCTCGAAGGAGACCTGCGTGGTCACGTAGTCG
>JBBIMQ010000411.1:0-2316 GCA_037444345.1 Gemmatimonadota bacterium
CCCCGTCATCCCCCTCTGCGCCCGCCGGCACGCCGGCGGCCGCCACCGGGTCGTCGTGCAGCCGCCGGTTCCGGCGCCGGCGGGCCGTGATGTCGAGGGGGCGATCATCGAGATGACGTCACGCTGCACGGCGATCATCGAGGAGGCGATCCGGGCGAACCCCGAGCAGTGGCTCTGGATGCACAACCGCTGGCGGACTCGACCCCTATCAGGCGGATGATTGGTCTGACGCCAGTCCTCGCTCTTCTGGTGTCCGCGTCGGTGGCTGTTCCCGCGCTTGAGGGCTACCTCGGTGCGGCGGCCGAAGGCAGGAGCGGCATCGTCACCGGCCAGGCGGTCGGCGGCCCCGCCTCACCCGGGGGGCCCGACCGGTCCCTCGGCAGGCTGGCTGTCACCCTGGTTCCGGCCTCCCCGGCGGTCCTGGACCGGCTGCGCGAGGTGCGCGAGCGGGCGCGCGACGACCTGGCGACCTACCGGCGCTCGGCGGAGGCGTTCGCCGGGGTCCGACGCTGGTACGAGCAGCAGCTGTCAGAGGCTGGCGCTGGGCACCTCGTCCGCTCGACCTCGACGGGCCAGGATGGCCGCTTTGAACTGCGGGACGTCCCGGCCGGAGCCTGGCTCCTGCTGGCCGAGCACGCCGTCCGGGTGGACCGGACGCCGAGGTCTGGGCGCGCGCCGGGGCGGGCCTTCCGGCCGCAGCCACGCCTCGTCGCCTATCACGCCGTCACGGTCTGGGTGCGGGAGATCGCCGTCGAGCCCGGCCAGACGACGGCCGTCGAGCTGACGGAGCGCAACGCGTGGATGACGGGCATCGCAGAAGAGCGGAGGCCCTAGCCCGGTGATGAGAGGGCTCCAGCGCGGAGGCCCTGGATCGAGAATCGAGCCGCCGTCTCCGAGCGTAAGTTCGCGCCACACCGAGCCGAAACCTGGCCGGCGACCCCACCCTGGCTCCGGCCCCAGGTCGAGATTCGTTGACCCTCCGGGAGGCACATGGTACATCTGGAGCCAGCTTTCCCAGATTTTACATGGCGATCCGCCCGGCTTTCCTCGTTGCCGGCAGTCTGCTCGCCCTCACGGCGACGAGCACCGCCTCGTCGGCCGGCGCGGAGCCACTCCCGAGCCCTCTGGGCGCGCTGGACGACGCGGCCGTTCCTCCGCTCCCCGACGACTTCCAGGACGTCGAGGGTCCGATGGGCCCGGTGGGGGCGCTGGAGTCCATGCGGCAGGACCCGAAACCCGAGCCACAGGGCCCCCCGGACCTTGGTCTGGCCGGCCTGGAGGATCCCTGGGCGGAGGCGGTCGCCGAGGCCCTGGCCGTCAGGGCATCCGCGTTCACCGTCGTCGTCAACCCCGAGGTCACGGCCTTCGTGGAGCGCTTCACGGGGCCGCAGCGGACCATCATCGGGGCCTGGCTGAACCGGTCCGTGCGCTACCTGGATATGATTAGCGACGTCTTCCGGAGCCACGGCCTGCCGGAGGACCTGGCCTTCGTGGCCATGATCGAGAGCGGTTTCAACCCGGCTGCCGTCTCCCGGGCCGGGGCCAAGGGGCTGTGGCAGTTCATGGCGGCGACGGCGCGCCGGTACGGGCTCCGGGTAGACCGCTGGGTTGACGAGCGGTTCGACCCCGAGAAGTCCACGCTGGCAGCCGCGCGGTACCTCCGGGACCTTCACGCGCAGTTCGGCTCGTGGGCCCTCGCCAAGGCCGCCTACAACGCCGGCGAGGCGAAGATCGGCCGGGCGATCAGTACGGCCGGCTCCAGCGACTTCTGGGCCCTGCGGCGGACCCGCCTGCTCCGGCAGGAGACCCGGGATTTCGTGCCGGCGATCCAGGCGGCCATCCTGATCGGTCGGGATCCCGCCCGGTTCGGCTTCACGGTCGAGGACCCGGGGGCGACCCAGACCACGGCGACCATCAGCGTGCCGCCCCGCACGAACCTCAAGACGCTGGCCGCGGCCGCCCGCATCCCGTACGAGCGCCTGGAGGATCTCAACCGCGTGCTGGTGCGTGGCGTCACCCCCCCGGGGGCGCCATACGAGCTGCGCGTGCCGGCCGAGGCCCGGGAGCCGGTCCGGCAGGCCCTGCTGCGCCGCACGAAGCTGGCGAAGGGTCAGCGCCGCCCCACGGTCGACGCCGCGGGCATCGAGGTCCACGTCGTCCGCCCCGGCGAGACCGTCGTCTCCATCGCCCGCCAGCACGGCCTGCGCGTCACGGACGTCCTGCGCTGGAACTCCCTCGACGAGCGCGGGCTGATCCGGCCGGGCGACCGCCTGCGGCTGAGCGAGACGCGGCTGGCCGCCGGGCCGGGCGGGCGGC
>JBBIMQ010000412.1:0-2313 GCA_037444345.1 Gemmatimonadota bacterium
CGGCCGCCACCGAGATCGTCGCCGCCCTGGGGGCCGGCGAGGCGCTGGTGGGCGTGAGCCACGAGTGCGATTACCCCCCCGAGGTGGCGGGCCTGCCCCGGGTGACCACCACGCCGGTGGATCCCGGCCAGTCGAGCGGTGCGATCGATCGCGCGGTCCGCGCCCTGAGGGCGGCGGGGCGGCCGGTGGTGGCCGTGGATGCGGCGCTCCTCCGCCGCCTGGCCCCGGACCTCGTCATCACTCAGAGCCTCTGCGACGTCTGCGCCGTGGAGGCCGGTGCCGTGACGCGGCTTGCCGCCGGGGGCCCGCAGGTCCTCGCCCTCGACGCGCGGGACCTGGCCGGGGTCTGGGCCGACATCCGGGCCGTGGCCCACGCGTTAGGGAAGGTCGAGGCCGGGGAGGCGCTGGTGGCCTCGCTCTCGAGCCGGCTTGCGGCGCTCCCCGGCGCCGAGTCGTCCCGCCGCTCCCAGGCCATCGGCGTGCCGCGCGTCGTGTGCATCGAGTGGCTCGACCCGCCCTATCTGGCGGGGCACTGGGTACCGGAGCTGGTCCGCTACGCGGGGGGAGAGGATGTGGGTGCGGAGCCCGGGAGCCGGTCCTTGCGGCGGAGCTGGCGAGAGATCGGGGCCGCCCGACCGGACCTGGTGCTCGTCATGCTGTGCGGCATGAACGTCGAGCGGGCCGAGCAGGAGCTGAGCCGGCTCGCCGATCCGGAAGCCCTGGCCCTGTTCGACAGCGCTCCCACCTGGATCCTGGATGGCGGGGCGTACACCTCCCGTCCCGGTCCTCGGCTGGTGGATGGCGCCGAACGGATCCGGTGCGCGCTCGAGGGCCGGGAGGTCCCCGGGCTCCGGCGCTGGGCAAGGGCCGAGCCCGCGCGGCCGCTGTCCTTCGCGCCGCCCGGTCCGCTGCAGTCGTAATCGCGGCAGGCGTGGCTCACGGGCGACCCGGCCCAGGCGCCGGGACCTTGAAGTGAAGCCAGGGGTGGAGGCGGTCGGAGCGGAAACCTGTCGTCCCGTTCACCGGGAGCCGGTCGGCCGGCCGAAGGCCCGCGCCAGTGCGAGTTCCGGGCGCGCCCCGCCCGTGTCCGCCTTCTCCATCAACTCGAGAAACTCCCGATAGCCCCGGGCCGCCGTGGCCCGGTCTCCGGCCAGCTCCGCGGCGCGCGCCGCACCGAAGAGGCTCCGGGCCCGGCCCGGCTCGCGAGCGAGAGTCGCCCGATAGGCCTCGCGCGCCTCCGCCGGCCGCCCGACGGCGAGCAACAGGTCGCCCTCGAGTTCCCGCGCGGGCAGAAGCTCGCCCGGAGTCACCTGGTGCTTGTCCGTCACCTCTTCGGTCTCCGCCGCCTGGTGCGCCAGCTCGAGCGCCCGGGCGGTGTCGCCCGCCGCGAGCTGGACCCAGGCCGCGGCCGCGTCCCGCTTGATGCGAGCGATCCGGGCCCAGTAGGGCTCCCCTCGCGCGTCAAGCGAGGTCGCGAGGCGGTCGAGGGCTTCGACCTCCGGGCGGGCCGCTTCCACCCGACCGCTCCGGGCGCTCCCGATCGCGCGGGTGAAGCGGGCGAGCCTGGCGGTGATCGGGGGCGCGGAGTCGGGCGGCGCCGGAAACTCGGCCGCCTCCGCCCAGTCGCCCCGCTCGAGCGGGACCCGGGCGGCCATCGCGGTCCCGTTGTACGCCGTTGTGAGGGCCCGGGAGCCCGTCGGCTTGATGCGCCGACCCAGGGCGACCGCCGCCCGAGCGGCCGAGTCCTGGCCCCGCTGGAGGTATGCGTACACGGCGTAGTCCAGCGCGTGGAGCCCGTCCGCCGTGCCGCCCGCGAGACCGGCCGCCTCCGCGTACTCGGCGCCGGCGCGATAGGACCGCCGATTGGCGGCGATCGTTTCGTCCCACAGGCCAAGCCGCACGAAAATGTGCGAGGGCATGTGCTGGGCGTGCGGCACGGCCGGCGCGATCTCCGCGTAGCGGCGCGCGGCGCGAAGGCCGAACCGGGCCATGCGGGGCGAGTCGGTCGCGTGGATCACGTAGTGGGCGAGGCCGGGGTGATCGGGGTGCCGGGCGAAGAGCGGATCCAGGATGGCAACGGCGCGCCGCTGCTGCGCGAAGGTCGTATCGGTCCGGGGCGCGGTGGCCACCAGCGCGAGCGCGTGGTAGATCGCGACCTCGACGTCGCGGGGGAAGTCCCGGTAGAGCCGGGCCATGGTGTCGGCGTAGGCCTGGAGCCGGGCCGCGCCGGGGGCGGACTCGGGGTCGCGGTAGAGAGCCGCGGCCGCGGCGATGAAGCCGCGCTCCCGGGCGGTCGGGGCGCCGAGGGCGGAG
>JBBIMQ010000413.1:0-1690 GCA_037444345.1 Gemmatimonadota bacterium
CGGCCGCGGCCGGGGCGGCCGGAGGCGAGCCGGCGCCAGCCGAGCAGGCGGAATCCGGCTCGCCCGCGAGCCCGCCCGCCCACGGGAACCCCGACGAGAAGGCCACCAAGGGGCCCATTCTGCTCTTCGTGGGACCGCCCGGGGTCGGGAAGACCAGCGTGGCCAAGTCCATCGCACGGGCCATGGGGCGGAAGTACGTGCGGATCTCGCTGGGCGGGGCCCGTGACGAGGCGGACATCCGGGGGCACCGGCGGACCTATGTGGGCGCGATGCCCGGCCGCATCATTCAGGGGATGAAGCAGGCGGGAACCAAGAACCCGGTCTTCCTGCTGGACGAGGTGGACAAACTGGGCGTCTCGTTCCAGGGCGACCCGGCCGCCGCCCTCCTCGAGGTGTTGGACCCGGCGCAGAACGATAGCTTCACCGACCACTACCTCGGCGTCCCGTTCGACCTGAGCGAGGTGCTGTTCATCTGCACGGCGAACTTCATCCAGAACATCCCGGCGCCGCTCTTGGACCGGATGGAGGTGGTGGAGTTCTCCGGCTACACCGAGCGGGAGAAGCTGCACATCGCGCGGCAGTATCTGATCCCGCGGCAGCTCGCCGAGAACGGTCTCCAGCCCGGGCAGCTCGAGATCGAGGACGACGCGGTGGCCGAGGTGATCACCAGCTACACCCGCGAGGCCGGGGTGCGGCAGCTCGAGCGCGAGATCGGCAAGCTGTGCCGCAAGGTGGCGCGCAAGATTGCCGCCAAGGAGGTCGAGCGGATGGTCCTCACCCGCGAGACGGTGGACGATCTGCTGGGCCGCCCGAAGGTGCATCCCGAGCGCGCGGCGCGCGAGGACCAGATCGGGGTCGCGACGGGGATGTACTACACCCCGGCGGGCGGCGATATCATGTTCGTCGAGGCCTCGGTCATGAAAGGCAAGGGCGAGCTGGTGCTCACCGGGCAGCTGGGCGACGTGATGAAGGAGTCGGCCCGGGCGGCCTGGACCTACGCTCGCTCCCACGCCAGCGGCCTGCGGATCAAGGACGAAATGTTCAGCGACCGCGACGTCCACATCCACGTCCCGGCTGGCGCCATCCCGAAAGACGGTCCTTCGGCCGGCGTCACCATGGCGACCGCGCTGATCTCGGCCCTGTCGGGGCGCCCGGTGCGGCACGACATCGCCATGACCGGTGAAATCACCCTCCGTGGCCAGGTGCTGCCGATCGGGGGCGTCAAGGAGAAGGTCTTGGGCGCCGTCCGGGCGGGGATCACCAAGATCGTGCTCCCCAAGAAGAATGAGCCCGACCTGGAAGACCTCCCCGAGGAGGTGCGGAAGCAGATCGAGGTCTATCCGGTGGAAGACCTGGGCCAGGTGCTGGCCATCGCGCTCCGGGGAGCGACGTTCAAGGAGGGACGGCTTCTGTTCGGCGGGGACGACCCGAGGGACGTGGTTCCGTTGAGCCAGTTCCATCACTGAAATCGGCGAGGGCCGGCAGGAGGCGGACCCGCCCCTGCCGGCTTCGCTCCAAGCCCCGCCGGCCGCTCACCAGGTACAGCCCCGCACTACCAGATCCGCCACCCGGTCCCTCCAGCCGAGCGGCTCGCTCCACCGTTCCGCCACGGGCCGCAGCGCGAACCAGCTCAGGTTGAGCGCCAGGGCCAGCCGCGCGTGGTCCAGCGGATCCACGTCGTCCCGGAAGA
>JBBIMQ010000413.1:1700-2081 GCA_037444345.1 Gemmatimonadota bacterium
CGCCTGACCCTCGGTGAGAAGCTCGCGGACCGGGCGCACCGCCTCGTCCGCCCAGTGCTCGCCCTCCGCGCCGGCTTCCATCCCCGGCGGCTCGGCCTGCACCAGGAGGGCGGTGTGATGGGGGTGGGCGAGAAAGAAGTCGAATTGTCCCCGCACCAGGCGCCGCAGGCGCTCGACCGCGGTGAGCCCGGCGAGCGGAATCGCCGCGAGCGCGGCGCCGGTTTCCCGGGCGGCGCGGGCGAGGACCGCGGCGTAGAGCCCGTCCTTGGTCCGGAAGTAGTACTGAATGAGCTGCTTGTTGACCCCCGCGCGCCTGGCGATCCGGCTGGTCCGGGCCCCCGCGCGGCGGTACAGGGCGAACTCGGCGAGCGCCGCCTCGAG
>JBBIMQ010000413.1:2091-2298 GCA_037444345.1 Gemmatimonadota bacterium
CGCCGCGGCCACCAGCCGGTCGGGCGCTGACGGGGAACGGAAGGTCACCCCGGCGGGTGGACCTGGAACTCCCGGGTGAACTCGATGCGGTCGCGCCCGGCGGCCTTGGCCCGGTAGAGCGCCTGATCGGCGAGCTGGGCCAGCTCGCTCGCCACGCCGGCGTCGTCGGGGTAGACCGCGATACCGAAGCAGACCCGCACCGGGATC
>JBBIMQ010000414.1:0-2283 GCA_037444345.1 Gemmatimonadota bacterium
GGGCGACACCCGCCGAGTCGCCCGGGGCGCCGGGTGTGGCCTCGCTCCTCGTGACGCTGGACCAGTACCGCGCCCTCGCCGCATCGGGAGAGCGCGTGACGCTCCTCGACGTACGCACCGAACGCGCCTGGAGCGAGAGCGACCGCCGCGCGGCAGGCGCGATACGCCTCCCGCCGGACCGTCCGGTCGAGAGTGCCGCGGCCCTCGCCCTGCCCCGCCACGACTGGCTGGTGGCCTATTGCACCTGAAACGCCGAAGCGACAAGCGCCCGGGTGGCGCGAGAACTCCAGGCGGCCGGCTGGACCAGGGCGAAAGCGCTGAAAGGAGGCTGGCGGGGGTGGGTGGAGGCCGGAATGGCCACCGAGCCCAGGTAGCCGCCACGCGTCGCCGGGGGGCGTGGGGGGGGGCAGTACCAGGGACGGCGCGCGGTATCCCCGCGCGGGGGCTTCAGCTCTGGCGAGAGTGGTCTCCCTGACGGTCCTGCGCTGTCCCCGCTCCCGGCGGGCTTCGCTCTATCGTCCAGTCGCGATCTGGAGCGGCGTCCTGTCCCAGGGGCGTGGAGGCCCCGCATTCATTGGCGCGCATCCCGTCGTCGCGATCGTCCTCTCCCCAGGCCCGTCAGCTACAGGATGTACCGCCGCAGGTCGTCGTCGTCCACGATCCGCTGAAGCCGCTGCCGAACCAGCTCCCGGTCGTAGACGACCCGCTTCTCGGGCCAGTTGGGAAGCTCGAACAGGAGATCGTCCATCAGGGTAGACATGACGGTGTGGAGCCGCCGGGCGCCGATGTTCTCCATCCGGTCGTTGGCGAGCCAGGCCACCCGCGCGATCTCCTGAATCCCGTCCTCCGTGAACTCCAGCTCGACCCCCTCCGCCGCCACCAGCGCCTTGTACTGCTTGGTGAGCGCGTTCTCCGGTTCGACCAGGATCCGCACGAAATCCGCCTCGGTGAGCGGGTCCAGCTCGACCCGGATGGGGAAGCGGCCCTGGAGCTCGGGGATGAGGTCCGAAGGTTTGGAAACGTGAAACGCGCCGGCGGCGATGAAGAGGATGTGATCGGTGCGGACATAGCCGTAGCGGGTCTGCACCGTGCACCCTTCCACGATGGGCAGGAGATCCCGCTGCACTCCCTCGCGGGACACGTCCGGCCCGGTGGTCATCCGCTCCCCGGCGATCTTGTCAATCTCGTCAATGAACAGGATCCCGTGATTCTCCACCCGGTCCAGCGCCTCGTTCACCACGTCGTCCATGTCCACCAGCTTCTTGAGCTCCTCGTCCACCAGGATCCGCCGCGCGTCGGGGATCCGCACCGTGCGGCGCTTCTTCCGCTTGGGGAGCATCTCCTGGAACATCTCGACGAAGTTGATGTCCTGCCCTTCCATGCCGGGCGGCGGCTGCATCATCTCGAACAGGGGGTAGGTCTGTGCCGCGACCTCGATCTCCACTTCGCGATGGTCCAGCTTCCCGTCTCTGAGCATCTGGCGGAGCTTCGCGCGGGTCTCGGTGCGCCGCTCCTCCTCCGGGGTGGGGGCCGTCTCCTGCCGAGCCTGACCCCCCGACCCGACCACGAATACCGACCCCTTGTCGCCGGGCCGGCCGTCGGGGCGGGCCGGTGGGGGCGGCGGCGCCGGGAGCAGGATGTCCAGCAGCCGCTCTTCGGCCCGCTCCTCGGCCGTGGGGTAGACCTCGTCCTCGCGCTCGGCCCGCACCATGTTGATCGCCGCGTCCACCAGCTCGCGAACCATGGACTCGGCATCGCGCCCGACATAGCCCACTTCGGTGAACTTGGTCGCTTCCACCTTCACGAAGGGCGCCCCGGCCAGCCGAGCCAGCCGCCGGGCGATCTCGGTCTTGCCCACTCCGGTGGGGCCGATCAGGATGATGTTGTACGGCATGATCTCGTCCCGGATGTCGTCCGGGGCCTGAGCCCGCCGCCACCGGTTTCGGATCGCGATGGCCACCGCCCGCTTGGCCGCATCCTGACCCACGATGTAGCGATCGAGTTCCGCCACGATCTGCCGCGGCGGCAACTCCTCGAGCCAGGGGAGAGGCTCCTCTACACCGGCCGCCTCCGCCGCCTGGGTCTCCAGTTCCTGATTGAGCGTCTCGGTCATGGTTGCACCATCCTGCCTCGAATCTATCACCCCGGCGAGTCGGCGGGCCCGATCCCCGTTGCCCCCCCCGGGGGCGCGGGGCGGGAGCCGCACTGCCCCCGGGGGGCGGGGGGCGGCACTCGCCGGTGGCCCCGTGTACCCGGTGGGCCTCGTCGCTCCGGGAATTCGCC
>JBBIMQ010000415.1:0-2282 GCA_037444345.1 Gemmatimonadota bacterium
GCACCACGAGCGCGCTCGAAGGCTGGGGCTCGCCTGAAGCCGATGCGAACGCCGGGAGTCGAACCCGGACCCCTCGCGGGACAGGATCCTAAGTCCTGCGCGTCTGCCAGTTCCGCCACGTTCGCGACTGCTGGAAGATAGCCGGCTCGGGCGCCCCCCGCGGCATGGCTGGAGCTCGGGGCGCGGCGGGCGCCGAGCGAAAAGGTTGCCGCCTGGCCGTTAGGCTTTACTTCGCCGAGGCGTTGTCTTACTGTTGCAATGGGGTCTGGCCGTCCCCCCGGCCGGCCCGGGAGGTAGGCGCTGCCCATTCGTCCACTCTCCCCATTCCCCTCCGGAGCCGGAGCACTTCCCCAGGGCTCGCCGCCGGCGGCCCGCTATCGGGCGCTGGGGACTGTTGTCTCCTGTGCCCTGCTCGCGGGGTTCGCTGTCCTGGGTACCGTTGGATACGCTGCCTATGCCAGCCTGGACCGGCTGGAACGGGATGTGGAAGCACGCCGCCGGGCCAGCACGACGCTCCGGCGGCTGGATGCCGTGCTTGCCGATCTGATTGACGCCGAAACGGGACAGCGCGGGTATCTCCTCACCGGCGTTCCGGCGTATCTCGAACCACACCTTGCAGCCCGGGTCCGGCTCGCGGCCGACACCGTCGAGTTGCGGTCTCTGGCGGCGGGAGACTCGGCTCTGAGCGCCGCGCTGGATCGCCTGGGTCCGCTCATCGGAGCCAGGCTCGCGGCCCTGGACCGCGCCGTGGGGGCGTTCGCCAGAGGAGGCCAGGAGGCGGCTCGCCGGTCGGTCCTGAGCGACAGCGGCAAGGAGATCATGGACCGGATCCGGGCCGAGCTGGCGGCCGTCCGGGCCGAGTGGGAGGGGACGCTGGCGCTCCGGTCCAGCCGGGCCGCCGCCTTTGCAGCCGCGGCCCGGCGCGTGATCGTGGTGGGCGAGGTCGTCGCGGTGGCGCTGTTCGCCGGCTCCGCCCTGTTGATCTGGCGGCAGCTTTCGGCGCTCAGGCAGGCGCATCGGGCGATCGCGGAACGGGAGCACGAGCTGGCCCAGATTCTCGAGACCCTACCGGTCGGGATCTTCATCGTGGACTCCGAAGGGCGTCCCCACTATGCCAACCGCCTGAGCGGCGCCATCCTGGGCCGGAGCGCCGAGCCCGACGCCGGCGACCTGGCACGTGCCTATCAAGTGTACCGGGCCGGTACGAGGGAGCTTTACCCCTCCGACCAGCTACCCGTGCTTCGCGCGCTTCGCGGCGAGACGGTCCACGTTACCGATATCGAAATCCGGCGTCCGGACCGGTCCGTCCCGGTCGAGGTGTGGGCTGCGCCGGTGTACGGAGACGGGGGCCGGATCGTCCTGGCGGTGGCGGCGTTCAGCGACGTGACGGAACAGGAGGAAGCTCGGCGGCGGATCGAGGAGCTCAACCGGGAACTGGCGCGCCGGGTGGGGGAGCTGGAAGCCCTCAATCGGGAGCTCGAAACCTTCAGCTATTCGGCATCGCACGATCTCAGGGCCCCGCTGCGGGCGGTGGACGGTTTCGCCCGGATGCTGATCGAGGACCACGGCGCCGAGCTTTCAGCCGAGGCGCGGCGGCGCCTGGAGGTGATCCGGGAGCGGACCCAGCGGATGGGGCGGCTGCTGGACGACCTGCTCCGCCTCTCGCGGGTCACGCGCAAGGAGCTGGAGCCGGCGCGGGTGGAGATGAGGCTGCTGGTGCAGGGTGTGATCGCCGACCTCACCGAGGGGCTGCGGAATCGCCCCGAAATCCTGATCGGCGAGCTGCCGGAGGCCTGGGGTGACGTGGCGCTCTTGCGCCAGGTCTGGAGCAACCTGCTCGCCAACGCGCTCAAGTACAGCGCGACCCGACCCGAGCCCAGCATCGAGATCGGCGGGACGGTGCAGGCCGGGGAGCGGATCTACCACGTGCGCGACAACGGCGTCGGGTTCGACATGGCGTACGCGGGAAAGCTTTTCGGCGTATTTCAGCGCCTCCACCGGCCGGAAGAGTTCGACGGCACCGGTGTGGGCCTGGCCATCGTGCAGCGGATCGTGCACCGCCACGGGGGGCGGGTCTGGGCCGAAGCCGCCCCCGAGCGCGGCGCTACCTTTTTCTTCGCCTTGCCTGACCGAGGGACGCCATGACCCCTGCGAGCGGCCTGGAGATCCTGCTGGTGGAAGACGACGATGCCGATCTGGAGCTCACCTTGCGGGCGCTGCGCTCGCACCGCCTGGCGAATCAGGTGCAGGTCGCGCGCGACGGCGCCGAGGCCCTCGACATC
>JBBIMQ010000416.1:0-2282 GCA_037444345.1 Gemmatimonadota bacterium
GCTGAGGAGCACCCCCGTGCCCACCAGCGTCACCACCAGAATCGACCGGCCGTAGTAGATGAACGGGATCTTGAGACCCGTGGTCGGCATGAGCCGGAGGCAGACAGCCATGTGCAGGAACGCCGTCACCCCCACCGCCGCGGTGAGCCCGGTCGCCAGGAGCTGCCCGAACCGGTCCTCGGCGGTGCGGGCGATGCGGAACCCGAGCCAGCAGAACAGGCCGAACAGCAATACCAGGAGCGACACGCCCGCGAACCCCCACTCCTCGGCGATGGCGGAGAAGATGAAGTCCGAATACGCGTAGGGGAGGTAGCCGAACTTCTGCTGTCCCTCCCCGAACCCGACGCCCAGCAGCCGGCCCGAGCCGATCCCCACCAGCGACTGATGAATCTGGCTCATGGTCTCGGTGCTCGCCTCGCCGGGGTTGAGAAAGGTCGTCAGGCGGGCCATGCGGTACTGCGCGTCGTGGATCTTCTGGTACAGGACCGCGACGGCTGCGAGTCCCAGAAGCAGAAAGTGCCCGATCTTGGCGCCCGCGGCAAACAGCACGATCCCGCCCAGGAGCGCAATCAGGGTGGCCATGGAAAGGTTGGGCTCCAGCAGAACCAGCAGCGACACGAGACCCAGCACCAGCACGAACGGCAGCACTCCTTTCTTGAACTGCCGGACCTGCTCGCCCTTCTTGGCAGCGAGCCCGGCGCACCAGATCACCACGGCGAGTCGGGCCAGCTCCGACGGCTGGAAGCTCAGAGGGCCCAGGTCCACCCAGCGCCGGGCCCCGTTGATCGGCGGCGCGAGCGCCCGGGTGAACGGCAGGACGGGAATGGCGAGGAGCGCAATGGTCGCGGCCAGGATCGGCCAGGCGAGCGGCCGGAGCAGCCGGTAGTCCAGGCGGGAGACCAGGACCATGGCGAGACCGCCGGCCAGCGCGCCGGTGAACTGCCGGAGGAAGAAGGTGGCGCCCACCACTCCCTCCCCCGAGCGCTCCAGGCTCGAGGCGCCATAGGTGTTGGCGACCCCGAAGACCACCAGCGTGGCCGTCACCACCGCGAGCAGCCGATTCTCCCAGCGGTGCTCTCCCGCCTGCCTCAGGGGCGCGGCGCTCACCGCGCCACCCCGTGCCGCCCGAGCGACTCGACCGCCGCGCGGAACTGGGCTCCCCGATCTTCGTAATTGCGGAACATGTCGTAGCTCGAACAGGCTGGCGACAGCAGCACGGCGTCCCCCGGCCGGGCGAGCTTCCGCCCCGCTTCCAGGACTTCGCCGAAGTCCGTGCCCAGCTTGACGACGGGGAGCAAGCCGGCGAGGTCGCGCTCGATCAGGTCTCGCGATTCGCCGAACGCGATCACCGCGCGGCAGCGGCCGCCGGCGGCGGGGGCCAGCCCGGTGTAGGGTTCCCCCTTGTGCCGCCCGCCGAGCAGGAGCACGAACGGCCGTTCCATGGCCGCGAGCGCAACCCGGGTGCTCGCGACGTTGGTGGCCTTCGAGTCGTTGATCCAGAGGACACCGTCCACCTCCGCCACCGGCTCGAGGCGGTGCGGCAGCGGCTGGAAGCCCCGGAGTCCCTCGGCGATCTGCTCCGGTTCGGCTCCGGCCCGCCAGGCGACCAGCGCGGCGCAGAGCGCGTTGGCCACGTTGTGATCGCCCAGCAACGGCAGCTCGTCCCGCGCCAGCAGCACCGCGTCGCCCAGGAGAAGGCGCCGCCCGGCCCGGTCGTACCAGGCGTCCGCCGGCCCGGCCGTGCTGAAGCGAAGCCGGGTGCCCGCCACCTGGCGCGAGCGGCGCTCGACCTCTGGATCGTCCCCGTTGATCACCCAGACCGACTCGGGGCCGGCATGCCGGTAGAGCCGGTCCTTGTCCGCGTAGTAGTCCTCGAGCGTCGCGTAGCGATCCAGGTGGTCCGGCGCGAGGTTGGTGCAGGCGCCCACCGCGGGAACCAGGTCGTAGGTGTCGTGGAGCTGGAACGACGAGATCTCGAGCGCGACCCATGCCGGCCGCTCCCCGTCCAGCGCCACCTGGCTCAGCGCCCGGCCGATGTTCCCCGCCGTGACGGCGTGGAGACCCGCGGCCTGGAGCAGGTGCCCGGCGAGCGCGGTGGTGGTGGTCTTGCCGTTCGTCCCCGTGATCACGGCAAAGCGGGTACCGGGAAGCGCGTGGTATCCCACGTCCACCTCGGAGACCACCGGCACGCCCCCCTCGCGCGCGGCGCGGACCGGCGCGGCGTCCGGGGGCACGCCGGGCGAGACCACCGCCACCGCAGCCCGCGCGATCCGGGCGAGATC
>JBBIMQ010000417.1:0-2269 GCA_037444345.1 Gemmatimonadota bacterium
CCACCGCGAGCCGCTCGAGCGCGCGGATCACGACCCCGGCTCCAGCCTGAGGTGCGCCCTGACCCGCTTCACCTCGGCCGGCGAGCGGGGGAATCGCAGCGAGTCGAGCTCGCCCGCCTCCCAGCGAGCCAGCCGGTCGAGGTACCGCCGGCTGGCCGGGTTGCCGGATTGCCCCCCGGGATAGGTGCCCCAGGCCCGGACCTCAGGGCCCAGCTCGACGACCATCCGCCAGCTGGCCCCGAACTCGCCGGCGCCTGTCGAGGGGCTCAGTGTGCCCGGCCCGCCTGACACCGGAATACCGAGCGCGGAGAGGGCCGGAATGCGGAGGAGGTGCCAGATGTTGGCGTGCCGGACCCGCGACCAGACCCATCCGCCCCCATCGGGCGGCCCGTGCCGAGCCATCGCTCGGCGGTAGCCCTCCTGGAGCGCCTGCACCAGGATGGCGTCGCGGTCCTCGCGCTCGGGCGTCCGGCGATTGTCCCACCAGGGGCTGGAGGGGTCGCGAAGCAGTTCCGCGAGGACGGCGTCGGCGGGGACGGGGAGTGGCTCGCCGGAAGGACTGCCTCCCGGAGCGAGTTCATCCCACAGCAGCTCGCGCAGGGCCCCGAGCACCGCCTCGAAGAGCACGGCCCGCGTGTTCTCCCGAGTGTAGGACCGGTCCCATTCCGCCAGGAGGCGAACGGCTTGCGCAAGCGTATCACCCGTCGAGCGGCGGCGGGCGGCCTCGAGCAGGACGGGAACGATCAGTTCCGCCGCCTCGCTCCCCGCATCCGTCTGGAACCGGCGCATGTCGCTCGGGGTCAGGTGGGCGTGGGTCCGGAGCAGCCGGTTGATTCGGAGCGCGCGCCAGGGGGAGTACCAGTTGGCGGAGAAGTATCGGGGGTCGAGCCGGGGATCGAGGAGCTGCTGGTTGGCGGAAGCGAGGTATCCCTGCCGAGGCGCCAGGGCCGCCGGATACCGGGCCACGGGCCAGAACCCGGCCCAGTCGTTCCGTTCGCTGCTTCCGTCCTGGAGGGTGTCGCCCCGGCCGGAGGGGCGGATCGGAAAGAGGCCCGTGGCACGGAGGCCGATGGTCCCGGCCCGGTCCGCCACGATCATGGTCTGGGGCGGCGCCGCGTAGTCGGCCGTGGCCGCGAGCCAGTCGCCCACCGAGCGCGACCGCGCCGCGCGGTTGAGGCAGCCGAAACCCGCCGTGGGCTCGAGGACGGTCCAGCGGATCGAGAACCAGCCCCCCGGGTATCGCTGGAGCGGGCCCCGGTGGGTGAAGCGCACCGTGTCGCGCGCCAGGGTGTCACCCCGGGGACCGAGATAGATCTCCTCGCGCAGCGCGAGAGGCCGCCACTCGCCGTCGAGACGGTAGCGAAGGGGAGCGGCCTCGTTGTCCACCACCTCGCGATAGCGATCCAGGACGTCGGCGCCGGTGTTGGTCATGCTCCAGGCGAGATCCCGGTTGAACCCGATGACGATCGCGGGCGCGCCGGGGATGGTGACCCCGTAGACGTCCAGCGCTCCAGGCACCACCAGGTGGGCCTCGAACCAGATCGAGGGGAGGGTGAGATCGAGATGAGGATCTCCAGCCAGGAGCGCATGGCCCCCTGCGGTCCGGGAGGGGGCGACCGCCCAGCTGTTGGACGCCGGTGCGGCCTGCGGAACCGCGAAGGGGCGGATCTCGACCGCGGGAGCGCCGGACCGGGGGCTCCGACAGGCGGAACGCGACAGGGGCCCGCCGATCCGGCGGCCGGCAGGCGGCGGCAGCCTGGCCCAGTCGAAGCGCGGCTCCAGCCTGCCGTTCGGGATCACCGGCTCCTGGATCGGGCTGTTGGGGGGATACAGCGCGTCGGCGGCGGCGGGGCCCAGGGCGCAGCGGGCCGCCTCCTGCACCAGCTCGATCTCGTCGTAGGCCAGGGTCCACCCCATGCGATGGAGTAGATGGATGCCGAAGACCGGCTCCCAGCGGGTGGGCCGTGCGCCTAACAGACGATACTCGAACGGACGAGCGGCCGGCCCCTGCCCCTCGAGCCAGGCGTTCACTCCGTCCGCGTAGGCCCGGAGGAACCGGTACTCCTCGCCTGCGGGGTCGAGCGCGGCGAGCTTCTGCTCGGCGGCCCGCGGGAAACCGAGGCCGCGCATCTCCCGATCGAGCGCGAGGGCCTGCCGGCCCAGCAGCTCGGAGAGGCGGGCGGCGCCGGCCCGCCCCAGGGTAGAGAGCGGAAACAAACGGTCGCGCCCCACCACGCAGCCCACGGCGCGGAGCCCGGCGGGGTCCGGC
>JBBIMQ010000418.1:0-2244 GCA_037444345.1 Gemmatimonadota bacterium
TTGTCCACCACCAGCCGCTCCAGCGCGGCCAGCCAGTAGTGGTAGTACCGGGTGCCGTCGTCCACCTCGCCGCGCTCGCGGGCGGCGGCGATCTCGGCCGCCAGACGCTCGGTCCACTCCTTCCAGGTGAAGTGGCCGCGCTCGTGAAGCCTCACCGCCATCGCGAAGGCCTGGGCCTCCCAGGGCTCGCGGAAGACCGGGCCGCCGTCGTCGCGGGGGAGCCCGGGGACGGCAGGGACCTCGCCCGGGCTCACGC
Organism: Gemmatimonadota bacterium; assembly: GCA_037444345.1. GTDB lineage: Bacteria > Gemmatimonadota > Gemmatimonadetes > Gemmatimonadales > GWC2-71-9 > JADJOM01. The sequence continues at coordinate 257 of JBBIMQ010000418.1, forward strand.
CGGCTCCAGATAGGCCTCGAAGCAGTCCACGTACACGGCGTCCCGCGCCGGCGCCTCCGGGCCCCACAGCTCGCGGGCCTCGAAGCGCACGCTGTAGCAGTGCTGGGGCTGCTTGCCCAGCCCCGCCGCGTGCGCGTCGGGGAAGATGAAGACGCCGTGGTCCCGGTCGATGACGCCGCGGCGGCCGCGGACGTAGCGCGGCAGGCGGGTGTGACCCACCGGGTTCATGGTGCGGGCCCGGACGCGATCGCCGGCCTTGAAGCGGGGCGGGACGTCGTCGTCCAGGCGCGCGGCCCGCCGGTTCGACAGCGCGCGGGGCACGTCGGAAGCCCGCAGCGTCCGCACGTCCGCCGCCGACGCGCCGCCCTCGCGGGAGGGGTGCCGTCCCTGCCGCGTGGCCCGGACCTGCTCCGGGGTGAGGAGCCCCGTGTCGACCAGCAGGCGCTCGAGGCCCCAGAGCCAGTGCTCGTAGTAGGAGGTGGCCAGGTACTCCGCCGGCGGCATCAGCTCCCGGGCGTGGCGCGACATGTCGATGTTCCAGCGGCCGAGGAAGCCCGCGGCCAGGGTGAGGGCGAAGGCGCGCCGCTCCCACTCGTGGTGGAACACCGGCTCGTCGGTCTCGATGATGACCGGACCCATCCCGTGCATGCCGCCCATGTCGTGCACGCCGTTCACGACGTCACCCCCGGTCGCCCGGCCGGCACCGTGACCTTCGCGACGCCGATCATGCTGTCGCGGGTGACGATGGCGGCCAGCTCCTCCTCGGTCCAGCCCTCCGTGCCGGCCGGCCGCTCCGGCAGCACCAGGTAGCGCAGCTCGGCCGTCGAGTCCCACACGCGCACCTCGACGTGCTCCGGCAGGTCCAGGCCGAGCTCCCGCAGCAGGCCTCGCGGATCGATGACCGCGCGCGAGCGGTAGGGGGCCGACTTGTACCAGACCGGCGGCAGGCCCAGCACCGGCCACGGGTAGCAGGAGCAGAGCGTGCAGACGACCAAATTGTGGACGGCGGGGGTGTTCTCGAGCACCACCATGTCCTCGCCCTGGCGGCCGATGAAGCCCATCTCGGCGATGGCCTCGGTGGCGTCCGCGAGCAGGCGCCGCTTGAAGGCCGGGTCCGCCCAGGCCCGGGCCACCACCTTCGCCCCGTTCCGGGGGCCGACCTTCGTCTCGTAGGTCTCGATCATCTCGTCGAGCGCCGCCGAATCCACCAGCCCCTTCTCGGTGAGGAGGGACTCCAGCGCCCGCACCCGGAGCTGCACCTCTGACAGCGGCGCGTTGTGCGGGTGCGCCGGGTCGCCGAGGTGCCCGTGGTCGTGCTCGTGCTTGTGATCGTGCCCACTCATGGCGTCGTCCGTCGCCCCGGCTTATTCTCGCGGTTCTCCGGACCGGCCGAGCAGCCTGCTATCACCCCGCCCGCGCCACCCCTCAAGGAAGCTCCAACCTCGCCACGACCCCCGCGTGATCGGATACCCACAGACGCACAGGGGGTCGAGTACCGTAGCCCGGACCCTCCCCGAGGCGCTCCACCGTTCGGATATCAAGACCGCTCCGAAAGAGCACCAGATCGATCCGCTCGTTGAGGAGAGAACGGCGGTTGAGGAGATCAGCCGCCTGGCAGCACGTGAAACCCTCTGGGTCGGAGCGCGGGTGTTTGAGGCCCCAGGCGTCTGCGAAGCCCGCCGCGATCAGGATGCCGTATGTTGGGGTTGCATCCGGGCCGACGCCGCTAGCGCTCGAGTTACAGTCACAGACGAATATCACCGGAAGCGTCGTATTGGCCGGGCCCACGAGAATCTCGTTCGCCTGTGCGACCTGAACGGTCGGGTCGAATGCCTCGAGGTGGGCGGTGACAAAGCGAAAGGTCGTGCCACGGATCGTCGCATCCACGGATGCCCATCCGCGGAGGACCGTGAAGTCACCACCGGCAATAGGGAGGACGAGGTTCGTGGCGAAGTTCTCCGTCAGAACATTCGACAGTTGAAGTTCCG
>JBBIMQ010000419.1:0-2243 GCA_037444345.1 Gemmatimonadota bacterium
CGGCGGGGACGCGGGCGCGCCAGGGCCCGCGCCAGCACGGCCCGGAGCCGCTCGATCGCGGCGGCCTTGTTGCGTGCCTGGCTCCGGCTCTCGTCCGAGACGATGCGAAGCCTGCCCTCCGCCGTGAGCCGGGCGCCCAGCTGACTCCGGAGCCAGGCGCGATCGGCCTCGCTCAGGCTCGGGCTGGCCGCGAGGTTCCACCAGAGCTCGACCCGCGTGGCCGAGCGGTTGACATGCTGGCCCCCCGGGCCACCGGCGCGGGTGGCGCGGAACTCGAGCTCGCGCGCGGGGATCACGAGCCCTGGCGAGACCACGACGTCATCTCGGGTGTCCATGGCTCTCAAACCTCGCGCCCCGGGGCCGGGGGAGGAAGTGCCGCGCCTGTTGCCGCCTCGCCTCGACGGCTTACGTTTCGCCCATGACCGATGTGTCAGCGCTCGCCCGGCACCTCGCCGGGCTCGGCCGGGTCGTGCTCGGCTACTCGGGCGGCGTGGATTCCGCCCTGCTCGCCGTGGTGGGCCGCCGCGCCCTCGGGCCAGGACGGCTGCTCGCCGTGATCGGGCGGAGCCCGTCCTATCCGGAAACCCAGTATCGCACCGCCCTGGCCCTGGCGGCACGCTTCGACGTGCCGCTGCTGGAACTCGCGACCGGCGAGCTCGAGGACCCGCGCTACCGCGCCAATCCGGTGAACCGGTGCTACTACTGCAAACATGAGCTGTGGGCCCGGCTGGGCGAGGTCGCGGCCGCGCGGGGATTCGACGCCATCGTTGACGGGACCAACGCCGACGACCTGGGGGAACATCGGCCGGGGCTCGCGGCTGCGGCGGAACGAGCTGTCCGCTCGCCGCTCGCCGAGCTAGGCTGGACCAAGGCCCGGGTACGGGAGGCGGCGCGCGCACTCGGCATCCCCGGCTGGGACGCCCCGGCCTCGCCCTGCCTCGCGAGCCGGATCCGGTACGGCCTCGAGGTGACGCCGGAGCGGCTCCGCCAGGTCGAGGCCGCGGAGGCGTTTCTCCGGGGCCTGGGTGTGAGCGGCGACCTCCGTGTCAGGCACCATGGGCACCTGGCCCGGGTCGAGGCCACCGCCGCCGGACGGGACAGGATCGCGGCCGCCTGGCCCGAGGTGGTGCGGGCCTTCCGGACGCTCGGGTTCGAGCAGGTAGAGCTCGATCCGCGGGGCTACCGCCGGGGTGGGCTCCTGGCGGAGCTCCCGGTCCTGGCCGGGTGATGCGGCTCTTCGTCGCCGTCCCCGTGGCCGAGCCCGCGCTGGACGCGTTGGGACGGCTCCTCGACCGGTATCGCCGGACCGACTGGCCGGTGAAGTGGGTGGGGCGAGACGGGCTCCACCTCACACTCAAGTTCTTGGGGCAGGTCGAGGCGGAGCGGGTGGAGGACATCGGCGCCGTGCTGCGGCGCGCGGCGGAGGGGACGCCGCGGCTCACCCTGGCCCTCACCGAGCTGGGCGCGTTCCCGGCCCCCCGGCGGCCCCGGGTGCTCTGGGTGGGGCTCGAGGCGGACCCCGCGCTGGAGCTGCTGGTTGACCGGCTGGAAACCGGCTTCGAGCCGCTGGGCTTCCCCAAGGAGGGGCGGCCCTTCCGCCCCCACGTCACGCTGGGGCGGGTGCGCGAGGGGGAGCGACTTCCCCCCGAGGCGTTCCGGGAATGGGAGCAGCGGCCGCCGGCGGCCGCCGTCCCCGCCGCCGCGGGGGTGCGGTTCGAGAGCCGGCTCTCGCCGGCCGGGGCGAGCTACACCCGCCGGCTGGCTGTCCCGCTTGGCCGCTCCTGAGGGTCGAATCCGGGTGAGCCGGCTCGTCGTACTCGCGCTTCGCCTGCTCGGGCTCCTGGCCCTGGCGCTGGTGCTGTCGGCCGGGTGGCTGTTCCGCCGGGAGATCGCGCAACTGGTCCGGCCCGCGGTGCAGCGCCTGACCGAGGCGGCGGATCCGGCCATCGGGCGGCCCGACCCCGCGGCTCGCGCCCGGGCCCAGGACAAGATTGACTCCCTCAACGCCTGGCGCGCGGATTCGGTCCGGCTGACGGCTGGCGAGGCGGCCTCGCTGCTCGAGGCCTCCCTGCCCGGAGAGATCCGTCGGCACCTGGACTCGCTGCGGGTGATCCTGGGCGACGGCACCGTGACGGTGGAGGCTCGGGTGGAGCGAACGGTCTTGCCCGCCCGCGACCTGGGTCCGCTCGGCGACCTTCTCGATCCCTGGGAGCGGGTCGCCGTGGCCGGCGAGCTCGCGACGC
>JBBIMQ010000420.1:0-2241 GCA_037444345.1 Gemmatimonadota bacterium
CGCCGAGCGAGGCGGCGGCCTCGAGCAGGGAGGCGTCGAGCGCGGCGAGCCCGGCCCGGGTGAGGAGATAGAAGTAGGCGTACATCGAGTAGGCATGGACCAGCAGGATGGCGTGAGCCCCTTCGAGCCGCCAGGGTGGATCCTCCCGGCCCAGCACGGCCTGCACCACGCGGGCCGCGAAGCCGGTCTCGCCGTACAGGAAGAGGAACGCGATGACACCGACGAGCGGGGGCAGCACCACGGGTAGCGCCACCAGGGTACCCAGCGCCCGCCGGCCGGGGAAGTCGAACCACTCGAAGAGAAACGCCAGCGGGACGCCAATCAGGGCCGCGAGCGCCACGCTCGCCACCGAGATCCAGAGGCTGGCCCACAGCGCGCTCCACTCCCGGGGCTCGCTCGCGAACCGGCGCACGTGCTCGAGGGTCCAGCCCTCCGGCCCCCGGACGCTCTCGAGGGCAACCAGGACGATGGGCCAGGCCACGAGCCACGCGAGGCCAGCGGCCAGGAGGAGGCCAACCAGCTCGCGAACCCGGCGCCTCATGGCTCCTCGACCGGGAAGAGGTGAAACCCGCGCCGCCCCGGACGAAGTCCGACCTCGGTGTCCACCCGGGCCGCGTCCGGCGGAGCCAGGACCTCGAGTTCTCCCGCCTCGGTCCTCACCAGGAAGTAGGCCAGGGCCCCGGCGTAGCGCCGATCGGTCACCCGGCCGGTGAGCAGGCCGGGTGCCGGCGGCACGAGCTCCACCGCCTCGGGGCGCACGAAGAGCCGCGCCCGGCGTCCCGGGGCGGGCGAAAGCGGCAGCTCCCACACCACGCCTCCCAGTCGGACGCGGGCTGGTGGCTCGCCCCCCGGGTCCGCCAGCTCCACCTCGAGCACGGTGGCGCGCCCCACGAAACCCGCGACGAAGGCGGTAGCCGGGCGGGTGTAGAGCTCCTCCGGCGTCCCCACCTGCACCAGGCGCCCGCTCTCCAGCACGGCGATCACGTCGCCCAGGTCGAACGCCTCTTCCTGTTCGTGGGTGACGATGACGGTGGTGATCCCCACCCGGTGGATGAGTCGCCGGAGTTCGTGCCGGGTCCGCGCCCGCAGCGCGGGATCGAGATTGGAGAGGGGTTCGTCCAGGAGCAGGATGCGGGGGCGCGGCGCCAGGGCCCGCGCCAGCGCCACCCGCTGCTGCTGGCCCCCCGAGAGTTCCGTCACCCGCCGCCGCTCGAATCCAGCCAGGTCCACGAGGGCCAGTGCCTCGGCGACCCGGTCCCGGAGCTCGCCCCCCCGGACTCCCAGCGCTTCGAGCCCGAACCCCACGTTCTCGCCCGCATCGAGATGGGGGAAGAGCGCGTAATGCTGGAAGACCATCCCGAACCGGCGCACCTCCGGCCGGGCCAGGGTCACGTCCGCCCCGTCCACCAGGATCCGGCCTTCGTCGGGCGCTTCGAAACCGCCCAGCAGCCTCAGGGTGGTGGTCTTGCCGCTGCCGCTGGGGCCGAGCAGCGCGAGGATCCGGCCCCGGTCGAGCCCGAGGGAGAGCTCGAAGATACCGGCGGCGGGGCCGTAGCGTTTCGTCAGGCGGCTCAGCTCGAGATAGGGCATCGGGTTGCTGGGGTCGGGTCGCGGCCTGCAAGGGGCGCCGGCGGAACGACAGCCGCGAGGGCCTGGGGTCCGGTCGAGGCCGGCGAGGCTCCGCGACCCCGGCTGCGGCCGGTCACCGGGTCGCCTCCCGGGGGTCCGGGGTCCGGCGCCCGGTGCCCCGGACATGCTGGTCCCAGTATCCCATCCAGCGCGAGCCCTCGCGGCTCAGCAGGTCCCAGTCGAGCGGCTCCACCACCATCTCCTGTTCGACCTCCGCGACCCAGGCCGGGACCCGGTCGCGCGGCAGGTCGCGCCGCGCCGGGAGCCGGAAGACCCGTTCGGCGGCCAGGAGCTGCGCCTCCACGCCGCCCACGTACTCGTAGAACCGCCGCGCCGCCTCAGGCTGGGGGGCGCCCCGCACCAGGGCGATGGCGTCCTCGATGACCGCGGTGCCGCTGGAGGGGAAGCGATAGCCAAACGGCATACCCTTGCTCCGCGCGATCAGCACGTCAGGCAGGTCCCAGAGCGTCACCACTCCTTCCTGCCGGGCCAGCTTGGCATCGAGCAGCGCAGGGGAGAGCGCGTAGGTCCGGGTCTGCGCATCGAGGCGGCGGAGCCAGGCCATCCCGCGGGCGGTATCCCCGGTCTCTCGGAGACTCCGCTCGAGGATGA
>JBBIMQ010000421.1:0-2238 GCA_037444345.1 Gemmatimonadota bacterium
CGGCCGGGTGACCGGCTCCCAGCGCCTTCTCGCGGATGGCCAGGGCGCGCCGCTGCAGCGGCTCGGCCTCCGCCACCCGCCCCTGAGACCGCTGGAGGAGCGCCAGGTTGTTCAGCGCCGCCGCCACGGCGGGGTGCTCCGGACCGAGGGCAGCCTCCATGATGGCCAGGGCGCGCCGCTGCAGCGGCTCGGCCTCGGCGTACCGGCCGAGGGACCCGTACGCCATCGCCAGGTTGGCGAGGCCCAGACCGACCAGCGGGTGCGCGGGTCCGGCCGCGCTCTCGGCGAGGGTCACGGCTCGCCGGGCCAGGCGCTCGGCCTCCGAGAATCGACCGGCGGCGACGAGCCGCTCGGCCTCGCCGTTCAGCCGACGGGCCTCCGCGAGGCCGTCCTCCTGGGCCGAGGCAGCCGGGCCGACCAGCGATGTGACGGCCAGGGCCAGCCCGCCCAGCGCCCGCGCGAACCGGGCAGGGAGTCGGATGCGAACGGCACACCGGGAACGCCTCATGGCCTCACCTCCGGAAACCGGCAAAAAAAGGCCGCCGGCGAGCCGTTGCCGGCTCTCCGGCGGCCTCCCGCGGTCGAGTCAGCCGCTACCGAACCGGGGAGAGGTTCGCGTGCGTGCTGACCGGCAGCAAGCGATTCCCATCAAGTCGCTCGACCAGCTCGATATCCACCAGGCGCCCATCGCTCACCGTGACCTCGAGGCGACCAGTCCCCTTTTCCTTGAGACGCGCGAACACCCCGAGGAGGAACACGGCCTCCCTGGCGCTCATGCCCTTCGGCACGCGGGACCGATGATCGAGCCGCTCCTCCTGTCGCTCCATGGCGCTTCACCCCCGTCAGGTCGGCGTTTCGGCAAGCCATCGCGCCCCGTACCAACCGGCGGCCGCGGCACGCTATTCCGGGGCACTGACCGCTGGCCAGGAGCGCGCCCCAGGTGGCCACCACGAAGGGGACGATGTACGTCAGCGGGATCTTCCACGTCAGGGCCGCCGACCAGACGCCGCCCCAGAGCATGTCCCCCTGATTGATCAGCACGAGCACGGAGCCGACCACGGCCGCTATCCTCAGCGAGCGGCGGATGGTCGGCCAGTGGGCGAGGGCGCAGCGCAGGCAGGCCGGCGCCTGCTCGCCGGACGCCGGCAGCCGGAACGACGAGCGCGGGCCGATCGGGGCCCGGCACCTGACACAGCCGCCCGCCCCGGGGCGCAGCGCTGAGGAGTCGGCCATGGCCGCCCGGTGATATGCCGGGGGGCGGTCAGCGGAGCGCGCCCGGCGCCGGCGGCGCCCCGGCGCGCTGGCGGACGTCGATCTCGACCCGGCTCAGGATCTCGAGGGAGCGGTCCTGACCGGGGTCGCGGCTCGGATCGGCCGCCCGGGATGCGCCCAGGCAGGCCATCTTCTCGTCCTGCAGCCGGGCGATCTCGGGCTGGAAGACCCGGAACACGAGGTTGATGAACCGCACGAGCGGCAACGGGCCACAGTGCTCGCCGAGCCGGAAGCGCCGGGCGTACGCCTTCACGCGCTCCACCGGCTCCCAGGTGTCGCCGGTCGCCCAGTAATTGACGGTGAACAGCGCCCGGGGCCAGCCGTCGGGAGCCATGGAGATCGCCACCAGGTGCACGGTGTGGTCCGGAAACAGACGCACGGTGTGGAAGTGGCCGTCCTCGTCCCGGCCGTCGTCGTGGGCGTGGTAGTAGAACTGAGCGTGCGTCCGGCGATCGAAGATGCCGTGGTCGTCCGGATACAGGCGCCAGGGCTCCCTGGGCTGGCCCCGGCGGACCAGGTCCATGACCGTGCAGCCGTGACGGCCCAGCTCCTCGAGCAGCGCGACCAGCTCGCGGGCGGCCGTCAGGGCGCGGGGTAGATGGTCGTGGTCGGATTGAAGGCGGCCCACGCGAACCAGAAGGCGTCGACGTGCTGGAGGGCCCGCAACCGCTGGCCGGTCAGGGGCCCCTGGAGGCCCACGCCGAAGAAGTTCCATACCGTGCCCGTCTCCCGATCGCGGAAGCCGCCGGCCGCCGGCTCGAACGTCAGCCTCCGGTCTCCCAGCCGGGCACTGTAGACGGCGGTGGCGCCGACCGCCCGCGACCGGGCGATCTCCGACTCGTCCAGCGCGGACAGCGTTCCCGGCTCGTAGAAGATCACGACGGGCTCGCCGGCCACCGTCTCCTGCACCACGCGCTGCCGCTCGAGCACCGGAAACGGGTAGGCGCGGCGGATCTCGCCCAGGCT
>JBBIMQ010000422.1:0-2234 GCA_037444345.1 Gemmatimonadota bacterium
TTCTCGTGGTAGTTCGGGTCGTCGGGGATGTGCATCTTGCGGTACTTGCCGAGATAGCGGCCGTCGGCATCGAGCACCGCGGTGGTGTTGTGGTAGAGGCCTTCGGCTCGCTTTTCGAACAGCGAGGCGATGATCGCGACGCCGAGTTCGCCCGCCAGGCGTCCCAGCGCCTCGGTAGTGGGCCCCGGGACCGGTTCGGCGAGGGCGAAATGCCGGTGGTCCTCGCTCTGGCAGAAGTAGCGGCTCTGGAAGAGTTCGGGGAGGCAAATCACCTGGGCCCCCCGGCGCGCTGCCTCGCGGATGAACCCCACGGCGCGGGCCAGATTCTCGGGGGGCTCCGGGCTCATCCGCATCTGGACGAGCCCCACGCGCACCTGGTCGGGAAGGGGTTGCATGGTCGCGAAAAGATAAGGGGGTCGCTGGCCCGCCGCCCCCGCCCCCTGGTCCCCGGGGGGGCGGTGGGGCGGGGCATTCTCGAACGAGCGGAGCGCCGCTATCATCCAGCCTCGACGCGCCTCGTCCTTTCACCCCCTGGTGTCCCATGCTCTTCGCCGCGTTGCTTGCCCTGTTCCAGACCCCTGCTTCCACACCGCAAGCGGTCTCCTCCACGGTGATCGCCCGAGTCGAAGTACAGCCCGCCACCGCCGAGCTCGAGGTGGGGCAAACCCTGCAGCTCGCGGCTCAGGCAGTGGATTCCTCGGGCCGGCCGGTGCCGGACGCGGAGATCAACTGGTTCAGCGGGGGTGGAGAGGGGAGCGTGGATTCGACCGGCCTGGTCACCGCGGGCTACCAGGGCTCGATCCGGGTCTTCGCGGTGGCGGCGGTGAAGGGGTCGCGGCCGGTCTTCGGCCAGGCCACCATCCGGGTGAGGCCACGGCCCGCGGCCCGGGTGGAACTCGGCCCCGCGCTCACCCGAGTCCTGGTGGGAACCCGGCTGACCCTGCGCGGGGCGGCCTACTCGGCCAACGACGACCGGCGCGATGACCCGGTGGCCTTCAGCTCCGCCACTCCGCGGGTGGCGACCGTGACGCCGGATGGCCGGCTGCACGCAGTGGCGCCGGGACGAGCGACGATCACCGGAACCGCGGGGCCGGCGAGCAGCACCCTGAGCTTCGAGGTGGTGCCCAACACCGTGACCCGGATGGCGGTGGAGCCGGGTGTTACCACCGCCCGCACGGGCGACGTGATCCGGTTCGTGGTAGGGGCGCGGGATGCGCAGGGCCGCCCGGTTCGCGATTTCGCGGTGCGCTGGGCGGTGGAGGCTGGCCCGGGAGTGGCCCAGATTGACGAGACCGGTGCCTTCGTGGCCGAGACGCCCGGTCATTACACCGTGACGGCGGAGGCCGGGACCCTGAGCGCCGAGGCTTCCGTGTCGGTGATCCCGCGGCGGGTCACCCGGGGGATGGAGGTTCTGGGGCGGGTGCCGATTCCGTTCCGGTCCGCCGAGGTATGGGTCCATCCGGGCGGCGAGTGCGCCTATCTCTCCACGATCGCCGATCGAGTGTACGTCATTGACGTCCGGGATCGGCGCCAGCCCCGGATCGTGGACTCGATGCTCACCGACGCCCAGCTCATCAACGACGTGATGACGACCGAGGACGGCAAGTACGGCGTCTTCACCCGGGAGGGTGCTTCCAACCGCAAGAACGGCATCGTGGTCTTCGAGGCGAGCGATCCGTGCCACCCCCGGGTGATCGCCGAGTACACCGAGACCGTGTCAGGCGGAGTGCACTCGGCCTACGTCTATCAGGGGCGGGTCTATCTCACCGACGATGCCACCGGGAGCCTCCGGGTGGTGGATCTCCGCGACCCGTACCATCCGCGCGAGGTGGCGCGCTGGCAGACCGAGCAGGCGGAGGCGGGGCGCTATCTCCACGACGTGGACGTCCGGGACGGGCTTGCCTACCTGGCCTACTGGAACGACGGACTCGTGATCCTCGATGTGGGCAAGGGGATCAAGGGCGGCTCGCCGGAACGCCCGAAGCTCGTCGCCCAGTACAAGTACAATCTCGATCAGGTCTACGCCCGGATTGACCAGCTCTACGGGCTCGGGGCGCGGGGCACCCACACCGCCTGGCGGGCCGGGCGGTACGTCTTCGTGGGCGACGAGGTGTACGCGGCTCGGAGCGCGCCGGGCCTCCAAGACGGCAATAACCTCACCTGGGGCCGGCTCCACGTGATCGACGTGTCCGACCTCGAGCGGCCCCGCGAGGTCGCCTGGTACGAGCCCACCG
>JBBIMQ010000423.1:0-2225 GCA_037444345.1 Gemmatimonadota bacterium
CCGGATCGGATACGACAGGGGGCGGGGAAGGCGCGCGGGCCGAAGCGGCGCTACCCCCGCGCCTGTACCGGCCGTTCGCGACGCGGGAGCAGCGGGGGATCGGGCGGCGGTGCCCGAGGCGGTGGTCCAGACCGCGCTCGAGGTCATGGGGATGCCGTATCGCTGGGGCGACGAGGGCGACGAGGGTTTCGACTGCTCAGGCCTCATTCGCTACGCCTACGGCCGCCACGGGATCGCCCTCCCGCGCCGGAGCAGCGACCAGGCCCGGGAGGGAACCCCGATCGAGCGGCGGCTGGAGCTGCTTCGCCCGGGGGACATTCTGACCTTCGGGAGCGGCGACGGTTCGAGCCGCGTGACCCACGTCGGGCTCTACGTCGGGAACGGCCAGTTCATTCACAGCGCCACCAACGGGGTCCAGCTCAGCCGGCTGAGCCCGGAGGACGCGTCGGGGCGCTGGTGGTGGAAGCGCTGGGTGGGCGTGAGGCGGGTCGTCGGGTGAGGGAGCCGGCGCGGTTCACCCCGCAGCCTCCGGCTCCCGCTGCCGCAGTCCGCTAGTGCCGGTGCGCCGCGCCTGGCGCCTCCGGGGCCCGAGCGGAGCGGAGGCGGAGCCGTTCCATCCAGGCCACGTCCTTTTGCCAGGCCGGGTCGGTCGAGTCCACGGCGGGCCAGCGGGAAAAGTCGTCGGGCACGAAGGCCGCGCCGATGGCGCCCATGGCGCCTCGCTTCAGGGTCTTCCCGGTAGGGTTCTGGTACACCGCGGTCACGCGGTAACGGTGTCCGGCGTGCAGCTTGATGCCGCGGCCGTAGATCCCCGGCAGAGTTCGCGCGACACCGTGAATCCGCCCCAGCGAGTCCAGGTGGGCGGCCAGGCGAAGCACCAGGCGGCCGGCGGTGAGATCGTGCAGTTCCACCCGGCGGGCATAATCGTGCAGGTGGCCCCCGGCGCCGATGATCCGCCCGTCCAGCGGCATCTCGAACTCCCAACTCTTCTCCGACGGCCCGGGCGGCAGGTCGAACGCGCCCGACTGGCCGCCCTTGGTCTCGATGGCGAGCGGCAGCGCGCTGGTCGGTTCGGGGAGCATGGTCCGCGGCATCCAGTGCAGGCGGAGCCGCAAGTAGACCCCGGCGATCGCGGTGTCCGAGTGGTTGGCCCAGGCCATGTACATCCCCAGTGCAGAGCCGTCAGGCACCGGAATGCCGACCGTCCTGGGGACCAACACCCTCCGGGTTTCCGACCCGAAGGCGAACAGCCGCTCCACGTAGGGGCCGAGCAACTGGCGCCGGGAGAAGTTGAGCAGGGTGATGTGGTGCAGCAGCCGGCGATCGAGCGGGGCACCGTCGGGGCGGGTGAGCGAGGCGTCGAAACCGCGGACCCAGCCCGACACCGGCCAGGTGAAGCGATAGAGCGGGGTGTAGTGCCCTCGCAGGTCGTGGCTCCCGTGCTCATCGGCCGGCATCGGCGGCAGCGTGAAGGGCCCCGCCGTGACCACGACCTCCCAGCGAGCCGAGTCAACCGACACCCGAACCGCCGGCGTGTCGGCCGGCATCGCTTGCGCCGCGAAGGAGGCGGCCCAGGCCCACATCACGGCGTGGGTGCCGGGTGATCGTGGCCGTGCACCCCGTGGTCGTGACCCTCGGGATCGGGCTCCGCCCGAGCGGCCATGCCCCGGAGCTCGAGCGAGGCGAGATCGCGCTGGAAGGTCGGATCGCTCTCGTCAATCGCGGGCCACTGCCGGTAATCGTCGGGGGCGAAAATGCCCACCATCGAAGCCATGGCGCCGTTGACCAGGGTTTGGCCCGTCGGGTTGTCGTAGAACCCGGTGACTCGATAGCGGCGGCCGGCCCGGAGGCGGATCCCCGCCCCCCGCACCCCCGGGAGCTGGCGGCTCATCTTCCGCACCCGCCCCTCGGCATCCCGGATCGCAGGCACGCGCGCCAGCACCTTACCGGTCGCCACGTCCTCCAAGACTACCTGCACCCCGTAGTCGTGCAGATGCCCGCTCATGCCGAGCAGACGGCCCGAGATCGGCATCTCGAACTCCCAGGACTTGCGGCTCTGGCCGGGCGGCACGTCGAAGGTATTGGTCCCGCCCACGTTGAGATTCACATCGAGGTACAGCGGCAGCACGTCGAGGGGCCGGGGGTTCTGGTTCTGCGGCAGATACTCCAACCCCATCGTGAGGGTCACTCCCGGCCGGCCCTCGCCGGTGTCGTTGTGCCAGGCC
>JBBIMQ010000424.1:0-2216 GCA_037444345.1 Gemmatimonadota bacterium
CCACCTCGCGCGCGGCGGACCGCGCGCTGGTCCGTCCAGTTCGAACCGCTTCGGCGATGAAGCGCACCTCGCTCATGCTTCCTCCATCGCGCCGAGCCGGGGCACCACGAAGAATCCCTGGGCGAACTCCGGAGCCATCTCGGCCGGGGAGCGCGCCAGGGCGCAGGGGTGCACCACATCCTCGCGCAGCGGTGCCGCCTCGGGCCCCGCAATGAACGGCGGGGCCGTCTCGCCCGCGGGGACCTCGCCGAGCTGGGCCACGTAGGCCACGATCCGGCTCAGCTGCTCCACCAGCCTGGGCAGATCGGCCTCCTCGACGGCGAGCTCGGCCAGCCTCGCCACGTGCAGCACGTCTTCCCGGCGTACGCTCATGCGCTCTCCCACTCCCGCTCGAGACCGGCGTAGGCCACGAGGAGCTGCTTCACGCCGATCTCCGCGTCGTCGAATTTGACGGCAACCGTGAGGTCCTTGCCCGAACCCGTGAGTCCCTGAATCGTCCCGCTCCCGAACCGCCGGTGGCGGACCCGCTCCCCCTTCACGTAGCGCGGCGTGTCCTGCGAGGCTTCCTCGGGCGCGAGGGCGGTGGCCTCCCGTTCCCCGGCCGGCCGGCCCCTGGCCTCGTGCATTCGCCCGGGGAATCCGCGCCCGCCCCACGGCGGGGCCCAGAGAGCGCTGGTCCGCCGCTCCTCGATCACCCCGGGCGGCAGCGCCTCCAGGAATCGGGACGGGCGCGCGGGACGAAGTTCCCCGCCCCGCCGCCGGGCCCGGGCCCAGGTCAGGTAGAGCTTGTCCTTGGCCCGGGTGATCCCCACATAGCAAAGGCGCCGCTCCTCCTCCAGCCCGCCCTCCTGCTCCTCCGCCCTGAGCAGCGGGAAAAGCCCGTCCTCCAGACCGGCGATCACCACCACCGGCCACTCGAGTCCCTTGGCGGTGTGGAGCGTCATCAAGGTGACGCCTGCCGCGTCACCCGCGACCGTGTCGTGCGAGGTGAGGAGCGCGGCTTCGGCCAGGAACCGCTCCAGTGGCGTGGCGGGGTCGTCCGGATCCGGCTCCGCCGCCTCCGACCACTCCGCCGCGCTGGCGACCAGTTCCCGCACGTTCTCCCAGCGCTCCACGCCCTCGGGCCCCTCGGCCAGAAGATACTCCTCGTAGCCGATCGCATCGGCGAGCGCCTCGATGATCCGGCTGGGCGGCGCCGCTGCCGCGTCCTCGCGAAGCCGGCCGATGAGCTCGGCGAACTTGCGCAACGCCTCCCGCACGTTGGGCCGCAGGTCGGGCACCCGGTCGGCCACCTCCGCGACCCGCAACAGGGGCTGCCCCCAGCGCCCCCCGGTCTCCGCCAGCAGGGACAGACTGCTCTCGCCCAGCCCGCGCTTCGGCACTGCGATGGCCCGGCGGAAGGCCTCGTCATCGGCCGGGTTGGCGATGAGCCGGAGGTAGGCGAGCAGGTCCTTCACCTCGCGCCGCTCGTAGAAGCTGATGGCCCCGACCACCCGGTAGGGCACCCCGGCGCGCCGGAAGACTTCCTCGAGGGCCCGCGACTGGGCGTTGGTCCGGTAGAGAATCGCCATCTGGTCCCAGGTCCAGTCGCCCCGGGCGCTGCGGGTCTGGAGTTCCCGCACGATCCACTCGGCCTCGTCGCGCTCGTCCGCGGCCGCCACCACCGTGACAAACTCCCCCCCCTGCCGGCGGGTCCGGAGCACCTTGCCGATCCGGGTCCGGTTGCCCTCGATCACCGCGTTGGCCGCGTCGAGCACCACCCGGGTCGAGCGGTAGTTCTCCTCCAGGCGGATCAGTGTGGTGCCGGGGAAGTCGCGCTGGAAGTCCAGCATGTGGCGGACGTCGGCGCCCCGCCAGCCGTAGATGGACTGATCGTCGTCGCCCACGGCGCACACGTTGCCATGGGAGCCGAGCAGCCGGACGAGCTGGTACTGGGCGGTGTTGGTGTCCTGGAACTCGTCCACCAGCAGGAACGCAAAACGGTCGCGGTAGAACGCCAGCCGATCGGGGTGCTCCCGGAACAGCGCGAGCGGGTGGAGCAGCAGGTCGTCGAAATCCATCGCGTTGGCCGCTCGGAGGGCCGGGCCCATGCCGCGGTAGACATCGGCGGCCACCTGGACCGCGCGGTCCAGCGGCGCCCCGGCCGCCAGCTCCTCGGGGCCGATCATCCGGTTCTTGGCGGCCGAAATCAGGGACTGGATCAGGCGAGGCGGAAA
>JBBIMQ010000425.1:0-2208 GCA_037444345.1 Gemmatimonadota bacterium
CGATCAGGGTGCTGGCGGGCTTGTTGTCCTTGAAGTACTCCTTGCGGACCTCGTTGACCTTCGGGCGGTCGTCGACGTCGGCCAGGTACACGGTGACCTTGGTGACGTCGTCCAGCGTGCCGCCGGCCGCCGCCAGGGCGAGCTTCAGGTTGTCGAGCACCTTCCGGGTCTGCGCCACCACGTCGCCGCGACCGACCAGGTTCCCCTGCTCGTCGATGGCGCCCTGGCCGGACACGTAGATGGTGTCCCCGGCCCGGACGGCGTCGCTATAGTGGCTGATCGGCTCGGAGAGCCCCTGGGCCCGGATCAGCGTGTGCGTCGGCATCGCTCGCCTCCTCTCTCAGGTGACCTCGATGGCGAGGTCGCGGCTGCGGTATCCACTGATGGGGTTCAGATCCATGGGGCAGGCGCTGACGGCGGCCACCAGGTCGACCAGCGCCCGCAGCTCGACGACGTCGCCCGGCCGGGCCAGCGACTCGCCGAACTCGACCCGGCCGTCGGGGTACCGCATGTTCTGAAAGAAGTTGACGGGATGCGGCAGCTGATGGCGGGCCAGGCCCCACCCGGCCAGCGCCTCCAGGAAGTTGTCCGAGCAGCTGCGGTGTCCGGTGACGCCGAAGTCGTACTCGTAGCGCCAGGGGTCGCAGGCGGCGATAAGCATGTCGTGGCGCCCGGTGTCGTCCCGGACGAACTCCACCAGCGGGCGCCGCCGGTTGCTGCGGAAGGTGTCGCCCGCGGTCGGGAACAGCCGCCCGATCGACACCAGGGTGTGGATGGTGCTGACCCACTCCGTCAGGTCGCCGGCGTTGAAGGCGACGAAGTCGGCCACCTGCTGGCCCTCGACGTTGATGATGCGGAGCGTCTGCCCGGCGGCGAGGGTGACCGCGCGGGCGGTGCCGGCCGGGATGCGCGTGGGCAGCATGGCCGGTTCACCCGGCCGACAGGAAGTCGAGCGCGGTCAGCGCATGGACCTGGATGGTCGTCACGTAGTCCTCCACGGTGATGTACTCGTCGGGCGCGCCCAGGTTGTAGGGGCGCGGGCCGAACACGGCGACCGGCATCCCGGCCCGGCGGAACACCCGGGCGTCGGTCGCCGGCGCGCCGATGGTCAGGGCCGGCGCCACCCCGCGCACCTCGGTCACCGCCCGGCGAGCCAGCGCGAACAGCTCGTGGTCCGGCGGCGAGTAGTTGGGCTCGCTCCGCCGGAGCACCTCGTAGGAGGCGCCACGGTGCGAGCGGACGATGCGGCCCACCTGCTGCAGCAGCAGCGCCCCGGGCCCCCCGGGCGGCAGCCGCACGTCCACCTCGGCCTCGCAGCGGTCGGCGGTGAGGTTGACCTTGGCCCCTCCGCGGATGGTGCCGAGGTTTACGTTCACCGACGACAGGACGTCGGTGGCGCCGGCTCCGAGCAGCTCGTCCGTGAGCGCCCGGCCGGCATCGATGGTCCGCAGGAAATCCTCCGGCACGGCCCAGGGCCGCGTCTCCAGCGCCCGCAGCGCGGCCAGGATCTCCGTCATGGCCGCGATGGCGTTCCAGCCGTGGTGGGGGTAGGCCGCGTGGCTGCTGCGCCCCTCGGTCACGATGCGCACCCAGACGAAGCCCCGCTCCCCGAACCGGATGACCGCCGGCGCGCTGGGCTCGCCGATGATCACCGCGTCGCCCCGGAGCTTCGGCTCGCGGTCGACCAGCCAGCTGGCGCCCCAGGGGCCCATGGTCTCCTCGTCGCAGACCACGGCCAGCGTCAGCCGGCCCCGCCAGGCCTGCCGCCGCTCGGCCAGGAGCACGAACGCCGCCACCGAGGCGGCCAGGCCGCCCTTCATGTCCGCGACCCCGCGGCCGTGGATCTGGCCCTCCGGCAGCAGCCCGCTGAACGGGTCCCGGCGCCAGAGGCGCCGGTCGCCGACCGGAAAGGTGTCGGTGTGGCCGTTGAGGATGACGTGCCGCCCGGGCCCCTGCCCCTCGACGGTCACGATCAGGTTCACCAGCCCCTCCTCCGGCCGGGGAGCGATGATCAGCGGCGGGAGCTTGCGGGCCGTCAGCCAGTCGGCCAGCCAGGCGGTGACGGCCTGCACGTCGCCGGGGGGGTTCTCGCTCGGCCGCTTGACCAGCTCGCTCACCAGCGCGAGCCACTCGTCCTGCCGGGCGGTGATCTGGGCCAGGAGATCACGCCGCGCGTCAATCAGTACCCCCGTTCGAAGTCCACGACGT
>JBBIMQ010000426.1:0-2191 GCA_037444345.1 Gemmatimonadota bacterium
GCCTCGCGGCGATGCTGGGCGCGCCCGCCTCTGTGCCGGGCCTCGCGCCGCCGCTTTACGCCGGCCTGCTGGCCTGGAGCGCGGCGGGAGTGTGCCGCGCCTTGCCGCTCCGCCGCAAGCGGGAATCGCTGGGCTGAAAGGGGGCCGGGCCGATCGCGGCATTTATTCGGGTGAGGCCTGGTGGTCGGAGGAGGTCAAAAAGGCCCGCTGCGCAGGAGGAGCGGCTGCCTCAGGACCTCTCCTTCGGAGCCGCCGGCGCCCCGCCGCCCGGCCCGCGTACCGCTGCGATCGGCAACTCCCGCGCCCGGGCCCACTCCTCCCATTCCTCGGCGGCCCGGGAGAGAAAGAACCGCTCGAGCTCCTCCGGCCCGCCGTCGCTCAGACCTGCCTCGGTCCGGAACCGCTGCCAGAAATGTGGCTCCAGGAGAGCCACCGCCACCCAGCCGCTCGCCGCCCGATAGAGACCGTAACGGGGGTACCCGCCCCCAAGGGGTGACCCCGGTCCGGTAAGACCGTGGCGCAGCGGGGCCGCGAACTCTTCCGCCACCGCCGCCACCGCGACGACGGCATGACCCCCGCCCGCGCCCCGCTCCCGCGCGAGCAGCAGGCCGAGCGCGGTGCTGACCGCCCGCTCGGCTGCCGCGAGATCGGCCAGGGTGGTGACAGGCAGCGCGGGGGGACACAGGAGTCCTGCACCGGCCTGGTAGGTGAGGTCGTGCCCCACCCGGTTCTCCTCCGGTGGAGGAAAGCCCACCAGCGCCACCTGGCAGAGGCGGGGGTGACAGGCGTGCAGGGTGGCCCAGTCGAGCCCGAGGCGGGCGAGCGCCCCCGGGCGAGTCGCCGTCAGCAGGAGGTCGCTGGTTCCGAGGAGCGACTCCAGCCTGGCCCGGTCCCCGGCAACCTTGAGATCGAGCCGCAGCACCTCCTGGCCGGCCACGAGCGCCCGATACCACGCGGGACTGCCCGCGGCGAGCGGGTCGCCCGAGGGTGGCTCGACCTTGGTGACCTGCATGCCGAGGGCTTGCAGTCGCGCCGCGGCGACCGGGCCGGGTAGGTTGGCCGCCAGAGTGAGGAGCCGGAACCCGCTCAGCGGGCCACTCATTCGTCCATCCTTCGATCAGGAAAGCAGATCGGCCCCCGTCCGGCGCGCGATGAGCAGGCCGAGCCCGGCGCCGGCCAGGCCGCCAACGAGCGCGGCCAGCACTCCGTCGAAGGCGGTGCCCAGCCACCAGCCCAGCGCCGCTCCTCCGAGGGGAGCGAGAAGTCCCAGGGCTTCCCTCGCCGTCGGAAGGGATGGATCGCGGGAGGGGGGGCCTCCGCCAGGACGAGGGCCCCGGGATCCCGGCGGTCGGCGTGGCGGCGGCGGTCGTCCCATCGGCAACTCGGCGTGGAAACGGGTACTGGGTCGAAGGGCCAATGATGGGGCCGGCGGTCGCGGAAGTCGAGCCGCCGCGCGGTGTCGCGCGGCTGCCTCAGGGCATGGAACCCGATGCAACGATGGCCGCGCAAGTAGAGGCTCCCTCCCGCCGTCCGCGCGGCCAGGGGATGGCGGCTATCAACCGATCTCGTAATCTGTTACCTGCGGAGCGAATCATGAACCTGGTCTCAATGTGATGTGGCGCACAGTGGCCAGGAACTTGCGAAAGGAGCGGGTGCGGGCGCTGGCCCCGGGAGTGGGCCGCGCGCCGCTGCGCGCAAGCCTGGCTGAACGTCTCGTCCTAGGTCGAGGAGGTAGCATGGTCAACGCGAACCGCCCCCAGTGGATCAAGCCGACGCTGGTTCGGAAGCCTGTCGAGGAGACCCTCGGGGGCCTGGGAACCAACACCGATAACCGGAGTGGTGAGTTCCCGAGCTGAAGGGGCTTGCTCCAAACCCCTGGCCGATGCCCCCGCGAGACCCGCGGGGGCATCGGCTTTTCGTGGCCTGGGACTGGCAGTACCATTGGGGCCATGGCCGAGCCGCGTGACTTTTCCATCTACGGCCTCCGGGTGAGGTCCGCGATCGATCTCCGGGGTTGGCCGCTCGCTCGGGGGTCCGCGCCGCCGGACGTGATCATCCGACTGGAGCCGGTCGCCGCCCCCCCCGTGGTTGGCGGTCCGTACTCGGGCCGCACCCTGGTCGAGGACGGCGAACTCAAGGTGGTGGTACGGGGGGTGGCCCGCTATGGGGCCACTGGGGGGGAGCTGATCCG
>JBBIMQ010000427.1:0-2157 GCA_037444345.1 Gemmatimonadota bacterium
CGCGCACGCCTCAGCCGCATCGCGTCATCGCCCGGTCAGGGGGTCGGCGGCGCGGGCCCGCCGGTCCGCTCGGGTCGCCCGGCCCGCGTCCCCCGGCGACACCAGCCGGAGCACCAGGTCCAGCACTACGGCCGCGTCGTCCGAGACCCGGGTTCCCTTCAGTGCCTGGTCGGCTTCCAGCGCGGCGCGGAGCGCGGCGCGGAGCCGGGAGACCGGCCAGCTCTCGGCCCACCGGGCCCAGTCCCGCGCCACCTCTTTCCAGTCACCGAGGCCCCAGAGCCGAAGCTGCTGGATCCGCTCGAACACCATGCGCTCGAGGCTGGCCCCCCGGAGATTGCGGTCGTAGTGGCCCCGGGCGAGCTGAACCCCGAGCAGCGCCGTGCCGAGCGCGGCCACCATCCGGACGCCCGACATTCCGGCCTGTTCCAGGACCGGTCGGGTGAGCCGGAGGGCCCGGGCCCCATCGTCCGCCAGCACGGCGCGACACCAGTCCTCGAGGGTCTCCCCCCGCCGGATTCCTACCAGGTCGCTCACCCGCTCGCTGGTCAGCACCGCGCCGTCCGCCAGCCCCGCGAGTTTCTCCAGCTCGGTGCGGAGTGCCCCCAGGTCGTAGCCCGTGATCCGGGCCAGATGTTCCGCCGCCTCGGGGGCCAGGACCACGCCCTGCCGCTGGGCCTGATAGCCGATCCAGCGGATCACGCGGGCGGGCTCGAGCGGCTCGGCATTGACCGCGAGCGCCCGGGCGGCAATCTCCTGGTCCTGCTCCTCGTCGCCCTGCACCAGGATCAGGATGGTCTCCGGCGCCGGATGCTCGAGGTAGCGCAGCAGGACCGTCCGGAGGGCGGGCTTTCGCTTCCAGGCTTCGACACCACGGATGACCACGACCCGGCGGGCGGCGAGCATGGGAAGGGTGTTCACCAGCGTGTGCAGGGCCTCCGGGTCGAGCGAGGCGGCGTCACGCTGGTCCAGATTCAACCCCCGCTCGGCCGGCGGCAGCGCGCGCTCGATGACGGCGCCGACCAGCTCGTCCTTGAGCACGGGTTCGGCGCCGTGCAGATAGTAGACCGGGGCCGGCTCGCCCTTGCCCAGGGAGCGCAGCGCCTCGTCGTAGGACCGGCGGGGCATGCAGGGAATATAGATCGGGGTGCCGGGCCTCGCGGGTGCCCGGGCCGAGCGGCGTCAGTCGCGCTCGAAGGCCACGAAGGGAGGGGAGGCGAGGAGCCGCGGTTTGACGATCACCAGCGCCTGCTCGGCCGCGACTTCGGGGGGCAACAGTACCGAGTCCCTTAGCGTGAGGGCGACCAGCGAAACCAGAAGAATCGCGGCCGCCGTCGCCATCACCGGGGAAACGCGCGGCGGTACGGGCTCGGGCACCGTCCCCGCCGTGGCGATCCGGCGCGCCAGGCGCCGGGCGAAGCCGGGCGACGGAAGGACGACCGCGCGACGGAGCACCTCGACCCCCTCCCGCACCGCCCGGTCGTAGGCCGCGCAGGCGGGACAGTCCTCCATGTGATCGTCCATCTCGGCGGCCAGCTCCGGGTCCGTGCCGTCCCGATAGGCGGAATAGCGGCGGCGGAAATCAGCGCAGGTCATTGCCGTTGTATACCATCGAATCCGCTCCAGGTTCCACCTGCCGCCCCCTCATCGCAGGTGGGGGGCGATCAGCTCGGCGAAGCTCTGGCGGGCTCGATTCAGCCGGCTTTTCACCGTCCCCAGGTTGCAGTGCGTGATCTCCGCGATCTCCTCGTAGGTCTTTCCCTCCAGCTCCCTGAGCACGAACACCTCCCGGTGGTGGTGCGCCAGCCGGGCCACCGTCCGCTCCACCAGCTCCCGGAGCTGCCCCTCCTCGTACCGGGCGTCCGGCCGGCCAGCCGGGTCCTCGAAGTCGGGCGCGTGGCCCTCTCGGCCGGCGTCGGACAGAATCTGTCCCAGCGACACCAGGGGCGAGCGGCTCCGGTTGCGGAGCTCGTTCTTGGCCAGGTTGCTCGCGATGGTGTAGAGCCAGGTCGAGAACTTCTTGCTGCGGTCGAACCGACCGAGGTGCCGGTGGACCCGGAGGAAGGCCTCCTGGACCAGGTCTTCCGCCCGCTCCCGGTCGCCGATCATTCGGTACACGAACGTGAGCAGCCGGACCTGATAGCGGGCCACGATCTGCGC
>JBBIMQ010000428.1:0-2151 GCA_037444345.1 Gemmatimonadota bacterium
TCGTTACGCCGTACCACGCCCAGCAGCCGGCCCAGCGGGCGGAGTAGCGGCAGCAGCACCCCGCGCAAGGTGTCGGCCCGCCGCCGCACTGCCCAGCGGGGGAGCAAATAGGCGGCCAGCAGCGTGACGGGAATGCCGCCCAGCACCAGCACCAGTGCCAGCCAGAGTCGGGGCAAATCGGTGAAGATGGCCGGCAGGGCGCCTCCCACCAGCACCACGCCCAGCCCGGTCAGCACGGCGGCCACCGCAAGGTACTGCTCCATCTCGGCCACCCAGGTCAGCGAGCCCGCCCCGCACCGGAGCTGCCCGGCGACCGCCCGCGCGCGCTCGAGGCGCGAGAGCGAAAGCAGCGCAGCGCCGGCCACCGCGCCCACCAGGGCAACCCCCAATCCCGTCACGAACACCGCCCAGATCATCGCTCCTGCCGCTCCTCCGCGGGTTCCGGCGCCGCCTCGGCGAGCGGCCGGCTCACCAGGACCCGCCGTACCCGCCGTCGGGCCACTTGGTCCACCACCAGGTGGATGCCGTCAATGTCAATCGCCTCGCCGCTCCGGGGCACCCGGCCGAAGGCATCCAACACCAGCCCGCCGACCGTCGTCACGTCCTCGCGCTGGAAGCTGTGCCCGAGCAGCGCCTCCAGTTCTGCGAGGGGCACCTTGCCATCCACCAGCAGTCGGCCTTCGGCGTCCGTCTGGATGGGGGCCACCTCCTCGGTGTCGTGCTCGTCTCGGATCTCGCCGACGATCTCCTCCAGGATGTCCTCCAGCGTGATGATGCCCGCGGTGCCGCCGAACTCGTCCACCACCACGGCCAAGTGGCCGGGCCCGCGCTTGAAATCCCGGAGCTGGCGATCCAGCGTCTTCCCCTCCGGCACGAAGGCCGCCGGCCGGATCAGGGCGTGCCAGTCCGCTGGCTGGCCGCCGGCGGCCAGCCCCGCGAGGATGTCCTTGGCGTAGAGCACGCCAATCACCGCGTCGGGATGCCCGTCGTAGACCAGGATGCGGGCATGCTCGGAGCCCCGCAGCGTGGCGACCACTTCGTCCCACGTCGCGGAGGCATCCACCGCGACGATATCGAGGCGGGGCGTCATGACCTCGGCCACCGTCATGTCGCCCAGCGAAAAGAGGCCCAGCAACATGTCGCGGCGCACCGGCCCGCCCTCCTTGTGCGGCTCCGGTGCCGGGGGCCGCACCCGCGCGTCGGCCCAGGCCACCAGGCGGAGCATCGGGTCCAGGAGCCGGAGCGACCGGAGGGCACCGGGACGCACCAGGGGCGGGAGTTCCGGTGCCACCGCCGCGAGCACTCGCGGCAGCACGCTCCCGACCACCCAGACCAGACCAGCCCCCAGCAGCACCCGGCCCACCGCCTCCACCGGCGGCCGGACCCACCACCCCAGGGCGAGCCCCGCCGCGGCCCCGGCCAGGACCAGCACCGCCAGATGACCCACGTAGAGCGCGCGAGGCGCCGGCAACCGGCCCGGTTCCGGCGGCCGCTGATCGGCCAGGATCCGCGGGATCTCCGCCTCTGCCTCGCCAGCGAGGGCCAGCCAGCCGGCCCAGAACGCGAACAGGAGCGTCGCCAGCGGAGTGAACAGGTGATGCAGCGTCTCGATCACGCCAGCACCTTGACGTAGCGCTCCTGCCGCCGCCACATCGGCGAGCGCGTCCGGGCCTCGCTCGCCGGATGGTCGTACCCCAGCAGGTGCAGGGTCCCGTGTACCACCAGCCGGACCAGCTCCTCGCGGGCCGGAAGGCCCCGGCGCGATGCTTCCGCCCGGGCCACCGCAGGACAGATGTAGACGTCGCCGGAGAGCCTGCCGTCAGGCTCCGGCAACGCGAACGCGAGGACGTCGGTGGGGCGGTCCAGGGCCTTCCACGCCCGATTGAGACGGCCCATGGCTCGGGAGGAAAGGAACGTCACGCTGAGGGTAGTGAGCCGCCCGGCCGACCGCCGGGCGAGAGGGGTGCCGCGGCGGCGTTCCCCGCGGAGCACCGCCTCTACTACCTGGCGCACTCGCCGGGCCGGAAGCGGGAGCCGAACCCGGTGCGCGGCGACGCTGACCGTGGCCTCCCCGGCGGCGCCCGCGCCCCCGCGCCGGCGCCGGGGGGGGGGGGGGGGGGGGGGGGGGGGGGGGGGGGGGGGGGGGGGGGG
>JBBIMQ010000429.1:0-2146 GCA_037444345.1 Gemmatimonadota bacterium
CGCTTGTCGGCCTCCCGGAGCGACTCCTGGCTGAGCGACTCGAAGCCGATCAGCACGCCCACGCAGCCGCTGCGCCGGGCCAGGGCCAGCAGCTCGGCCTTCTGGACCAGCGCGGTGGTGGCCTGCGTCACCCAGCGCAGCCGGAGGCCGCGATCGACCAGGGCCTGCATCAGCGCCCGGTAGTAGAGCACGTCGGTGCCGAACGAGTCGTCCAGGAAGAAGACGGTGTCGGCCAGGCGCGCGTACACGCTGGGACGCACGGCGGCCAGCTCGGCCAGCTCGTCGACGACCTGCTGCGGGCTCTTGTGGCGCATGGCCTTGCCGTTGAAGGCCGGCACCGAGCAGAACTCGCAGCCGACCGGACAGCCCCGGGTGGTCTGCACCACCAGCGGCGCCGGATAGCGCTCGGTCTTGAGCAGGTGCCAGGGGCGGCGCACCGGCAGGCGGGCCAGGTCGGGCAGCGGAGCCGCGTACGTCGGCTTCAGGGCCCGGCGCCGGGCGTCCTCCAGGACCTGCGGCCAGACCTCCTCGCCTTCGCCCACCACCACGCTGTCGGCGAACCGCAGCGCCTCCTCGGGCAGCGCCGACGGGTGGGCGCCGCCCATCACCACCGGCAGCCCCTGCCCGCGGTACTGGGCGGCCACCTCGTAGGCCCGCGGGGCGTTGGCCGTGGTGAAGACCGAGATGCCGACCAGGTCGGTGTCCAGCCGCGCGGGCAGCGGCTCCACCTTCTCGTCGAAGATCTCGACCTCGACGCCGGGCGGCGTCACCGAAGCCAGCTGCAGCAGCCCGTAGGGCAGGATCTTGAAGCCGTAGAGCTTCACCACGCCGCGGCGGGTGAACGCCGGCTGGACGAGGGTGACCTTCATGGCTGCCCATCTTCGCACACCGCCGGCTGGTAGAATGCCGGCACGTTCCCGGAGGCCCCGGGCCGGGCCCGGCCGGCTTGACAGGCCGCGGCGGCGGAGTACATTTCCGGCATTTCCCCCGAGGAGGGATCCATGGCCAGGGCGACCGCCAAGAAAACTCGCTGGCAGATGAGCGGGCAGGGCTACGAGTTCTGCAACTGCGACTTCGGCTGCGGCTGCAACTTCGGCGGCTTCCCGAACTCCAGGGACGGCAGCTGCCGGGCCTTCGTCGGGGCGGTCGTCAGGCGAGGCGCCTGCGGCGACGTGGACCTCTCGGGCGTCAGGTATGCCCAGCTCCTGTCCTGGCCGAGGGCGATCCACGAGGGCCACGGCCAGGCCGTCTTCGTCGTCGACACGGCGGCGGACGACCGGCAGGTGCAGGCGCTGACGCAGATCCTCAGCGGCCGGCTGGGCGGCCTGCCGTGGGAGCTCCTCGGGCCCTCGTTCACGGTCGTGGCCGTGATCAGGGCGAAGATCACCATCGAGGGGAGCGGGCGGAAGAGCACGTTCCGGGTCGAGGGCGTGGGGGAGGGTCGCGGCGATACGCTGAAGAATCCCGTCACCGGCGAGGACCATCTGGTGGACGTGGTCCTCGACAAGGGCTTCATCTGGAAGCGGGGGGAGTGCGGGCAGGGCTCGTTCCAGGCCTCGGCGGCCGGGGTCTCGATCGCCGCCGACCGGAGCAACTGGATCTCCTACGCCTTCGACTGGTCGAACGCCGCCTAGCGTGAGCGAGCTCGCCGAGGGGCTGCTCCGGCGCGACCGGGCCATCGTCGCGGCCGGCCTGGCCGTGCTGGTCGTCCTGGCCTGGGCCTCCCTGGTCCATCTGGCCTCCCGCATGCCCGCGCCGCCCATGGACATGGGCATGGCGGGGCCCCGGATGCACGCCTGGACGCCGGGGGACCTGCTCCTGCTCATCGTCATGTGGGCCGTCATGATGGTGGCCATGATGCTGCCCTCGGCCAGCCCCATGATCCTGATGTTCACGACCGTCAACCGGCGGCGGCAGGCCGAGGGCCGCGCCGTCGTCCGCACCGGCCTGTTCGTGGCCGCCTACGCCGTGATCTGGAGCGCCTACAGCGTCGGGGCCGGGACCGCGCAGTGGCTGCTGCACCAGGCCGCGGTCATCTCGCCCATGGCCACGGCCGGCCCGTCCCTGGGCGGCGCGCTCCTGATCGCGGCCGGGCTCTTCCAGTTCACGCCGCTCAAGCGCGCGTGCCTGGCCGTCTGCCGCTCGC
>JBBIMQ010000430.1:0-2144 GCA_037444345.1 Gemmatimonadota bacterium
GTGGTGGGTGCTGGTGGCGTGGCCCGTGGCGGCCGGTCTGGGGCTCGTGGCAGGGTGGCGGGCCTGGCGGGCGGCGGGCTCGCTCACGCCGGCCTGGCTCGCCGCGGTGCTCGAGCAGGCCGGTTTTCGCGAGGGAGCGCTGCGCGGACACCTGGAGCCGGCGGCGGCGGGCACCAGTCCGGAGCTGCTCGCGCTCGCCGACCGTTGTCAGGCGTCTGAGCTGGCCCAGAAGGGGTCGGCGGAGCTGGCCCCGCTCCGCCGGCGCGCCGCGAGCCTCACCGCCCCGGGCGGCGTGGCGTTCGCGGCTGCGGCACTGACCTTCCTTTTGGCCCGGCCCCTGCAGGGCCCCCCGGCCCTGCTCTGGCGGCCGGCGGAGGCCTGGCAGGCAACGGTGGCCCCCCTCCGGCTGGCGGTGGACCGGGCCGAGGTGGATCGGGGAGACCAGGTCACCGTCACGGTGGGGGCTCGGGGCCGCCGCCACGCGATTCTCTGGACCCGGGTACCCGGCGAATCCTGGCGGGGAATCGGCCTCACGCTCGACTCGCTGGGCCGCGCAGCCACGACCCTGGGGCCCCTCACCAGCGACCTCTTCCTCCGGGCGACGAGCGGCGGCCGCCAGTCGGACACGCTCCAGGTGAAGGTGCGGGTTCCCGCCTTCCTCGCTTCACTCACCGTCACCGCGCGCTACCCCCGGTATCTGGGACGTGAGGACGAACCGGTGTCCACCGCGGGCGACACGGTCTTCGTCCCGGCGGGTACCTGGCTCGAGACCCGGGGTGAGGCCACGGCGGACCTGACCGGCGCGGCGTGGGAAGCCCCGTCCCTGTCGGTGCCCCTGGCCGTGGCCGGGAGCGGGTTCAGCGGGAGATTCGCTCCGGCCGGCAGCCGGGTCTATCGGCTCCGGCTCACACCGGCAGGTGGCCGGCCGCTGGCGGGCGACACGGTCCGCCTCGCGGTCGTCGCGGTGCCGGATTCGGTGCCCCAGGTCGAGATCCCGGTGCCGGGGGCCGATACGGTGGCACCGCTCAGCCTCCGGGTCCCCCTCGTCGTGGACGTGCGGGATGACCACGGCATCCAGCGGGTGGTGCTGGAGAGCCGGCGGATCAGCCGGCTCGGCTTCGAAGCCCCGCCCCGGCTCGAGACGGTGCCGCTCCCTTCCAGCCACCCGGATCGCGCCGTGCTGAGCTACGAGCTGGACCTGAACGCCCGGGGCCTCCTGCCGGGCGATACGGTGCGGTATTTCGTCCGGGTCAGCGACAACGCGCCGCAGCCGAACCTCGCGCGCTCGCGGGAGTACGCGCTCCGACTGCCCACGCTGGGCGAGCTTCGCGCCGCGAGCCGCGAGACGGCCGAGCGCCTCGGCGAGCGCCTGGACAGCCTGGCCCAGGCGGGGCGATCGCTCGAGCGGCAGACCGAGGACCTGGCGCGGGAGCGACCCCGGCAGGCGGGCGGAGGGCGAGGTGCCGGGGATCCGGCCCTGAGCTTCGAGAACGCCAAGCGGGCGGAGGCGGTGGCCGCGAGCCAGCAGGAGTTGCTGCGCCAGGCGGAGGAGGTCAAGGACGCCCTCGAGGCGCTCCGGCAGAGCGCGGAGGCCGCCGG
The DNA here is from genome assembly GCA_037444345.1 of Gemmatimonadota bacterium. Classification (GTDB taxonomy): domain Bacteria; phylum Gemmatimonadota; class Gemmatimonadetes; order Gemmatimonadales; family GWC2-71-9; genus JADJOM01. Next base: position 1,600 of record JBBIMQ010000430.1, read on the forward strand.
CCTCCACGACCCGGCCTGGATGGACCATCTGGCGGAAATTCGCGAGCAGCTCGAGCGGGCGCTCACCCCCGATTTGCGGGAGCGGTTGGCCGAACTCCGGCGGGCCTTGGAGGCGCTGGATCCGGACCAGACCCGCGAGGCGCTGGCCCGGCTGGCCGAGGCGCAGCAGAAACTGCGCGAGGCGCTGGAGCGGAGCCGGGAGCTGTTTCGCCGGGCTGCGATCGAGGGCGACCTGGCCAACCTGGCCGCCGAAGCTCGCGACCTGGAGGAGGCGCAGCGAGAATGGATCGAACGGGTGCCGGAGCGCGATTCGGTCCGGGCCGAGCGGGAGGAGCGTTTGCTGGCCGCGCGGACCGATTCGCTGGGGCGCGCGCTGCAGGAGCTGGCGCGCGACCTGGCGGCGGAGCGGGGCGAGCGGCACGAGGTCATGGCGGAGTCAGGCGCCCGCGCCGAGGCGGCTGCCCGGCAGATGCGGGAGGCGGCGCGATCGGCCTCGGAGGGGCAGCGCCGCCAGGCCCAGCGGGAAGGGCGGCGGGCCCTGGAAC
>JBBIMQ010000431.1:0-2142 GCA_037444345.1 Gemmatimonadota bacterium
GGCCCTCGACCTATTCGCCCGCAACCTCTGACGGAGCACTCCCCGGCATGCCTGATCTCGGCTTTTTCCACCCCCAGGTCGTCCATTTTGTCGTCGCTCTCGGGTTCGCCGGCGTGGCCCTCAGGCTGATCTCTCTCGCGCCGATTGCGGCCTGGACCCGCCCGGCCGCAACCGCCTTGCTCCTCGGGGCTGCGCTGGCCGGTGTGGCCGCCGAGAAGACCGGTGAAGACGCCCATGAGCGGCCGGAGCAGATCCCGGGCGCGCGTCCGGCCGTCGAGGAGCACAAGGAGCTGGGGGAGGCTGCCCGGAACTGGTTCCTGCTCGTGGGGGTGCTGGAGGTGGGGGCGCTGGCATTCGCGAGGCGGGCCAAGCTGGAGCGCGGGCTGCGCCTCGCGTCGAGCCTGGTGGGCCTCGTGGCGTGCTTCTATCTCTACGAGGCCGCCGAGCACGGCGGCGACCTGGTCTATGCCTATGCGGGAGGGGTTGGCACCCGGAGTGGTGACCCCGAGGATATCCGGCGCCTGCTCGTGGCCGGACTGTTTCACGGCTCCCAGACAGCCCGCGAGAGCGGCCACCCGGCCGTCGCGGCGCGACTGACGGACGAACTGGTCCAGCACCTGCCGCCAGATCACGAGACGGCCCTGCTCGCGGCGGAATCGCAGCTCCGGGACCGGAACGACCCGGCGGGCGCTCTGGCCCGGCTGGACGCGGCCGGCCCTGTTCCGCAGGACCCGAGCCTCGTTATCCGGAGCGGTGTCCTTCGGGCCGAGGCGCTGGCGGCGGCCGGGGAGACCGACTCCGCTCGGGTCCTGCTCTCGGCGCTCCGCGAGCGGTACCCGAACAGCCGCCGCGTGGCGGACGCGCTCAAGAGGTTGCCCTGACCCCCCGTTCATGAGGATGCGACCCGATGCGACACCGCTCGATCCTTGCCACGGCGGCCCTGGCCCTGAGCCTCCTTCTGCCCGGAGCCGGTCAGGCCCAGCAACCAGACCGGAGCCGGCCCGGGAAGGACAACGGCCCCCCTGCGGTGACCGCCGGATTCACCGCCCGGGAACGGCAGATCCTGGCTGATTATTTCAGTCGGCACCGCACGCCTGTGAAGCCGCTCCCCCCGGGGATCGCGAAGAACCTGGCGCGAGGGAAACCGCTCCCGCCCGGTATTGCCAAGCAGCGCCTCCCTTCGGACCTCCTGCGGCAGCTCCCGCCACGCCAGGGGTTCGAGATCGCCGTTGTCGGCGACCGGGTCGTGCTCCTGGAGGCGAGAGGGCTCGTGGTGGACATCCTGGCCGACCTGTTCCGGTGAACGAAACCGGCCCCTCCGCCTCGCCAGAGCCGGCGAGCCCGTCCGATGCCTTCGGTGCTGCGCTGGCCGACCGGTATCGGGTCGAAGGCAGGCTGGGCGAGGGCGGGATGGCCACGGTGTACCGTGCCCTCGACCTCAAGCATGGCCGGACAGTCGCCCTGAAGGTCCTCCGTCCCGAGCTTGCGGCCGCGCTCGGCAGCGAGCGATTCCTTCAGGAAATCCGCATCACGGCGGCGCTGAACCACCCGCACATTCTCCCGCTCTACGACTCAGGGGTCGCGGCGGGCCAGCTGTTCTACGTGATGCCGCTGGTCGAGGGCGAATCCCTGCGTACCCGCCTCGAGCGCGATCGGCGGCTCCCGGTCGAAGAGGCCGTGCGCTACGCGGTCGAGGTCGCGGACGCCCTCGACTACGCTCACCGCCGGGGGATCGTGCACCGCGACATCAAGCCCCAGAACATTCTGCTCACCGCCGGCCACGCCGTGATCGCCGATTTCGGCATCGCGCGCGCGGTGAGCACGGCCGGGACCGGGCGACTGACCGAGCCCGGGCTCGCGGTAGGGACGCCGGCCTACATGAGTCCCGAGCAAGCGGCCGGCGAGACCGCGCTGGACGGCCGGAGCGATCTATTTAGCCTGGGCACGGTGCTCTACGAGATGCTGGCGGGCGAGCCGCCGTTTCCAGGGGCAACGCCGCAGGCGGTCTTCGCCCGGCTCTTCACGGAAACCCCGGCTCCGCTTAGCCGCCACCGGCGCGGGATCCCCGACTCCGTCGAGCGCGCGGTCCAGCGGGCCCTGGCCCGCGATCCGGCGGAGCGCTTCGCCTCGGGCCGGGACCTG
>JBBIMQ010000432.1:0-2137 GCA_037444345.1 Gemmatimonadota bacterium
AACCCGCTCATCGTGGGGCTTCCTGCTCAGCTCGGCAGCCTCGCCGCCCGGCTCGGCGTGCTCGCCCACTTCGACAACATCGGCCGCGGCGTCATTGATCTCCGCGACGCGATCTATTTCCTCTCGCTCGCCGCCGTGTTCCTGACCCTGGCCTTCGGCGGGCTCATGGCCCGCAAGCTCGCTCCGGGGAGCCTGGCGCGGCGCCGGCTCCACCTGGGCACGGTGTTGCTGGTCGGCACGCTCGTCGTCGTCAACCTGCTGGGCAGCTACATCGGGGGCCGGCTCGATCTCACCCCCGGCCGGGCCTACACCCTGTCTCCGGCCACCCGCGACCTCGCCCGAGGCCTGAGCGACATCGTCACCATCAAGGTGTTCGCCTCCGCCGAGCTACCCGCCGAGATTTCGCTCATGAAGCGGGATCTGGATGACCTGCTGTCCGATCTTCGCACCGCGGGGCGGGGGAAGATCAAGGTGGTGGAGAAAGACCCCGCGGACAACGCCGAGGCGCGCAAGGATGCCCAGAGTCTGGGTATCACCCCGGTTCAGTTCAACGTGGTCGGCAAGGGGTCGCTCCAGGTCAAGGAAGGCTACCTGGGCCTCGCGGTGCAGTACGCCGACGGGGTGGAGGCGATTCCATTCATCCGGCGGACGGACGATCTCGAGTACCGGCTCGCCGCCTCGATCCGGAGCCTGACCCGCACCCGGAAGCCGGCCGTCGGTCTCCTGGTGGCCGACTACGGGTCGGGATTCACCTCCCACCAGCTCACCGAGCAGCTGGGGAAGAGCTACGAAGTCCGCACCATCGCCCTCTCGGACTCGACCGAGCCCCGGCCGGACCTCAACGTGCTTGCCATCGTCGGGGCGCCCGACAGCCTCCCGGCACCGGCGCGGCAGCGCCTCGAAGCCTACCTCCGGCGGGGCGGGAGCCTCCTCCTCATGGCCGCGGGCGCGGAGCTCAACCCGCAGTTCCCCCTGGCCCGCGCGCGAGAACCCCTCTGGAACGACCTGCTCAAGCCGTACGGTGTGAAGATCCGCCCCGATCTGGTCTACGACCTGGCCAATAACCAGCTGGTGCCGATCCCGAGCGAGGCGGGCCGGGTGCTGGCGCCCTATCCGTTCTGGCTCCGAGCCCAGCCCGCCGGTACCAGTGTGGTGGTCGAGGGGGTGGGCGAGGTATTCCTTCCCTGGGCGAGCAGCATTGACACGACCGGGGCCCGGGCGGGCACCCTCACTCCCCTCCTCGTGTCGAGCCGGCTCGCCGGGGTGGCCGAGGGCGAGATTGACATCAACCCCACCCGCCAGTGGCCTCGGTTCGATCTCAAGCCCCGGCTCCTCGGGGTGATGGTCACCCCGCAGCGGAGCCAGGGCGACACCACCCAGCCCGCGGGACGACTGATTCTGGTGGGCAACAGTGAGTTCGCCGGCGACCGCGCGGTCCAGGGCGTACCCGAGAACCTGGTCTTCGCCTTGAACGCGCTCGACTGGCTGTCCCAGGACGAGGGCCTGATCCGGATCCGCAGCCGCGACCGCCGGCCGCCGGCGCTGGCCTTCTCCGGCAAGACCCTGCAAGAGGGGGTCAAGTACGCCAACGTGGTCCTGGTGCCGGTCCTGGTGGGGTGCTGGGGCGTGCTCCGGCTCCTCGCCCGGCGGCGCCACGCGCTGGAGCCCTGGCGCCCGCTGGCGGGCGGGGCGGTGGAGGCTGCATGAGCGCCAAGACCCTGCTCCGGATCGCGATCGCGCTCGGCCTGTTGCTCCTGGCCTGGGCGAGTCTGGCCCTGATTCGCCGGGCCAACCGGGACCGGCCGCCGCGGATCGTACTCACCCCGATCCCGGCCACCCAGGCGGACCGGATCGTCATGGCGCGGCCCAGTGACACGGTGGTGATCGCCAAGCGGCCGGACGGCAAATGGGAGACCGGAGGCGCGCCGGTCTCCCCTCAGGCGATCGAGGATTTCTTCGCTGCCCTGGCCGACAGCACCGCCCCGAGCGAGCTCGTGGCGGAGAGTGCAGCCTCGCACGAGCGGATGGGCGTGGACAGCGCCAAGGCCAAGCGACTCACCGTCCTGGGCGGCGGGACGGTGTTGCTCGAGCTCTGGCTGGGCAGTCGGGGCCCGGACTTCGAGGGGTACTATGTCCG
>JBBIMQ010000433.1:0-2125 GCA_037444345.1 Gemmatimonadota bacterium
CCCGCAAGGTCAGGTTCTGGAGCAGGCCGTCGCCGGCGGGAAGGTACCCCACCTTCCGGCGGAAGGCGAGCAACTCGCGGCGTGGCAGTCGGGCCGGCTCGAGGCCCAGCGTCAGCACCCGCCCGCCGGGGAGGGGGTCGAGCCCGAGGGCGAGCCCGCCGAGCGAATCCACGCCACTCGCCTCGTCGCCCAGCACGGCCACGGTGGTGTGGGGGAGAACCTCCAGGGTGAAGCGGGTTTCGACCAGCTCTCCCATGAGCTGGGCCTGGGTGCTCCGCCGCGCTCGGGCCAGCGGAACGTCCTGGAACACCAGGAGGGGGAGCTGGGGGGGCATGCCTAGAGGACCAGCACGATGAGTGCCGAGATGACGAAGATGGCCGCGATGGATCCCACGGTACCGCGGATGACGGCCTGGGGGATCTCGGTGGGGCCCCGGCGGACGGCCAGCCCCTGGAAGCTCGGGAGGAGTCCGATGACCAGGCCGAACAGGATCCCCTTGAGCACGGTGAGCACCACATCCCGGGTGGTGAGACTCGCCGTGACGATGTTGAGATAGCGCGGGAGGCTCATCCCGGCAATACTCACGGCGCCGAGAAAACCACCGGCGATCGCCACGACGTCGAACACGACCATGAGGCAGGCCACCGAGACGATGCAGCCCAGGAGCCGCGGCAGCACCAGGTAGTGGTAGGGGTCTATGCCCATGCCTTCCAGGGCGCGGACTTCCCCCAGTACGGTGTTGGTGGCGAGCTCCGCGGTGATGGCGGTCCCGCTCCGGCCCACCACGGCGAGGGCGGTGAGGAGGGGGCCCAGTTCCCGGACGATGGCCACCACGATCAGCTCGCCGATGAGCTCGGTGGCGCCGACCCGGCCGAGCTGCGCGATGGAGCTCGAGATCACCAGATAGCTCAGCACCCCGCTCAGCAGCACGATCAGGCCGAGGGCCTCGAGCGCGGTGAAGCGGAGCTGGTTGAGGAGCACCCGGCCGGCCACGTGGCGGCCGGCCCCGGGAAGCGCGGGGATCGAGGCGATGGCCTCGAAGGCAAAGCGCGCCAGCGCGCCCACTCGGGCGAGCCAGCGCGCCGTCCCGCGGCCCAGGGCCGCGAGGAAGCCGATCATGTCAGGCGTGTCAGGACTTGGATTCGATTCGTTTGAGCCCCTCGTTCGCCTCCGCGTACTCCGGGAACACATCGAGCGCCTTCCGGAAATACTCGGCGGCCTTGGCGTTGTCGCCCCGGTCCTGGTAGAGCAGCGCCCGGCTGTAGTAGGTGAGCGCTTCGGTCGGCACGTTGCGGGCCTTCACCCGCTGGCTCACCTCGATCGGGAGCGGCGGCAGCTTGGTCTCCGCCATGAGCTTCTCGGCCAGCGACTGGATGCTCCGGAACAATTCCTCCCGCTTCTCGAGCTTGGGGTCGCTCCGCACCGTCTTGATGATCTCGCTGGTCTCCACGTTGATGATCCGGGCGTCCACCCGGAACCGGCCGTAGAAGTCGGTGAAGGTGCCCGCGATCATGTACCGGGCGCCCACCAGCTTGCCGATCTTGGCGGCGGTCGCCGCGTCCACCCGGCCTTCCTTGCCCAGATTCTGCTCCTCGAGCAACCGCTGGATCTGTTCGCGGTCCACCAGCCGGACGTTCGGGTTGTTGGCCAGCTCACTCGCCAGCATGGCCGGAATGCCGCGCTTGAGCGCCTCGAAATTCTCCTTCTCCTGGCCGTAGGAGCCCCCGTCCTCGAATGGGAGGATCGCCAGGCCGGGCCGGGTGTCCTGGGCGGCGAGCGCGCCGGCGACGGCGGTCAGCGCCAGGGTCATGGTGCACAGCAGCCGGTTTCGCATAAGCGAGCCATCTCCTCACAGGTTGAGCGTCATGCCTTCGCAGGCGGCGTCCACCCGGACCCCGGGCGCGGTGCGCTGCGCATAGGCACGGGCGTCGTCCAGCAGCCGGTCGATCGCCGCATCGTCGTGCTCGGGCTCGTGGTGAAAAAGCACCAGGTGCGGTGCGCCGCACTCGCGCGCCAGGTCCACCGCCTGGCGCGGGGTCGAGTGGCCCCACCCGGCCCGTTCCTCCAGCAGTTGCTCGGAATACATACCGTCGTGGATCAACGTCGTCACGCCGGCGAGAAACCG
>JBBIMQ010000434.1:0-507 GCA_037444345.1 Gemmatimonadota bacterium
GCCACTTCCCCGCCGTCCTCCCCGCCCTCAACCCGGGTGTCCTCCAGTTCGAGCTCCGACCGGAATGCCAGGCGGTCGCTGAAGCGGTGGGAGAGGAACACGATGAATCGCTTGACGTTGACCTCGCCCGGGGAGTCCGGGCCGCTGGGGTTGGTGTAGTGGATCTCGCCATACCCGCCGAGGGTGGTACGGCTGGTATCCTGGGCGGCAAGGGGCGGGGCGGCACCGAGGGCAAGACCTGCGGCGAGGAAGACCTTGGCAGAAGGCATTGGGGTGGTCGTCGAGTCAGGTTGAGGTCAGCGCACAGATGATAGTCGTTCTCATCTAGATAATGGCGACCAAACTAGTCGTCTTTTTCCGCCTCGTCAACCGGCCGCGTGGCGCACCCGGAGAGCGTTACCTAAACTCTGTCTCGATGACCATTTCGTGGCGGCGCTTGCTGGTCCCGGCCCTCCTGCTTCACGGGAGCGCGCTCCTCGGATTGATTGCCCGGGGAGCAGGCGGGTG
>JBBIMQ010000434.1:551-2094 GCA_037444345.1 Gemmatimonadota bacterium
GACGGGGGCGGTGCTCGGCCTGGTCATCTTCCGGGCGGTCCGGGAGTTCCGCGATACCCACCGGGAGCGGGCCACCCTCGCCCAGCAACTCGACCGCCGGATCAGCGACCTCTTCTCGCTGCGCGAGATGAGCTATGTGGTGGCCGAGTCCCTTCAGACCGAGCGCATCGCGGAGCAGGTGGCGCGGTATGCGACCCGCTTCCTGCTGAGCGACGGGGCGGCGGTGGCCCTGACTGATGCTCGAGGCCAGGGGCTCACGGTGGTCGCGGCGGAGGGGACCCTGGCCGACCTGGCGGGGGTGCCGGTGCCAGAGGATTCGCAGGCGCTGGTGCGGCAGGCGATCGCGCGGGAGCGGATCGAAGTGGGCTATGCCTCGGAGGCTCAATCGCTGGAGGTGTTCCCGGGGCGCCGGGTCCGCTCGGCGGCGGTCGCGCCCCTCCGGGCCCACGGGCTCCCGCTCGGGGCGATCGTGGTGGCCGACAAGCGCCAGGGAAGCTATACGCCCGAGGACTTCTGGCTGCTCTCCACCCTGGCCACTCACGTCTCGGTGGTGCTGGCCAACAGCCGGCTTTTCGAGCTGGTCAGGCAGGCCAAGGAGGAGTGGGAGACGGCGTTCAACGCGCTGGCCACCGGCATCGCCGTGCTCGATGGGGCGGGCCGGATCACCCGGGCCAATCGGGCCCTGGCGCGGCTGCTGCAGGCGCCGCAGCCGGCGGTGATCGGGCTTCCGTTCTGGGCCAGCGTGGTGGGTAGCGAGGATGGAGCGAGCGAGGTGCTGGAGGCCGCCCGCCGCGGTGTCTCCTCCGCCCCGGTGACGGTCCGGAGTAGCGTCACCGGTCGCATCCTGCGCCTGACGGCCACGCCCCTGGCCGAGTCCGGGGCCGGCGACGCGGTGGTGGTGTTGCTCGAGGATGTCACCGAGCAGCGGTCGCTCGAAACGCAGCTCGTTCAGAGCGAGAAGCTGGCCGCGGTGGGACTCCTGGTGAGCGGGGTGGCGCACGAGCTCAACAACCCGCTCGCCTCGATCGGCGGGCTGGCCGAGTTCCTCCAGGAGCGGCCAGGGATCCCGCCCATCGAGCGCGAGCGCCTGCGGGTGATCCAGGAACAGGCCCAGCGGGCCGAACGGATCGTGCGCAACCTGCTCGCCTTCGCGCGGAAAAGCTCGCCCCGCATGGGGGTGGTGGACCTCAACGAGCTGGTGGAGCGAACGGCGCTCCTGGTGGCGCGCGAGCTCGAGCTGCGGGGCGTGGAGTTCCTCCAGCGGCGGTGCGCGGGCCCCCTCGCGGTGGCCGGCCGGAGCGACGAGCTCCAGCAGGTGCTGCTCAACCTCATCACCAACGCCTTGCAAGCGCTGGAGTCGCTTCCTCCCGGCCGGGAACGGCGGATCGAACTGGTGACCGAACGAGCGGGCGGGCACGCCCGTGTCCGGGTGCGGGATTCCGGGCCCGGCGTGCCGGCGGCGCTCGTGCCCCAGCTCTTCACGCCCTTCTTCACCACCAAGGAACCGGGCGAGGGGACCGGACTCGGCCTTTCCATCAGTTAC
>JBBIMQ010000435.1:0-1242 GCA_037444345.1 Gemmatimonadota bacterium
GGTGCCGGTGGTGGCGGCGACCGCCTTCGGCCGCGAGCACCCGCGCCGGCAGACGCTGGCGGCCGGATTCGTGGACTACCTGGCCAAGCCGATCGACCCCGACGCGCTGTGCCGGGCCATTGCCCGGGCCGCCGGCCGCTGAGGCCCGTCTAGCAGCCGAGCGGCAGCACCACGGTGAAGGTGGCGCCCTTGCCCTTGCCCGCGCTCTCGGCGCGCACGTCGCCCCCGTGCAGCTCCACCAGGCGCTTGACGAGGGTGAGGCCCAGACCCAGCCCGCTGTGCGCCCGCGTCGTCGAGCTGTCCTCCTGCCAGAACTCCTCGAACACGTGGGGCAGCCGGTCGGGGCTGATGCCCTCGCCGTCGTCGGTCACGACCAGCTCGGCGCTGTCGCCCTGGCGCCGCAGCACCACCTCGACGTGCCCGCCCCGCGGCGTGAACTTGACGGCGTTCATGGCCAGGTTCCACACCACCTGCTGGAGCCGGTCGGCGGCGCCCCGCATCCGTCCCACGTCGGCCAGGGTGGCGATGAGCGTGATGTCCTTGGCGCCGGCCGTGGGCCGGACCGCATCCAGCGCCGCGTCCACCACGGCGCGCAGGTCCACGGGCGACATGTCCAGGCGCAGCCGGCCGGTGACGATGCGGGACAGATCCAGCAGGTCCTCCACCAGGCGGGCCTGCATGGCCGCGCTGTTGACGATCGCGGTGACGGCGCGCTGCCGAGCCCGGTCGTCGAGCTGGCCGCTCTGGAGCAGCCGGGCCCAGCCCAGGATGGAGGTCAGGGGGGTGCGCAGCTCGTGGGAGATCGTGGCCAGGAACTGGTCCTTGGCCCGGTTCAGCGCCTCGGCGGCGGCTCGCGCCTGCTGCTCGCGCTCCAGCAGGCGGTTGCGCTCCTCCTCCAGGCGCCGCCTCTCGGTGATGTCCCGGGCGATCTTGGAGGCGGCGACGATCCGCCCGGACGCGTCCCGAACCGGCGACACGGTGAGCGAGATGTCGATCAGCCGCCCGTCCTTCGTGATCCGGATCGTCTCGAAGTGGTCGATCCGCTCCCCCCGGCGCAGGCGGGCCAGGATGTCGTCCTCCTCCGGCCACCGCTCCCGGGGAATGATCAGCGTGATGTGCCGGCCGACGGCCTCCGCGGCCGTCCAGCCGAAGATGCGCTCGGCGGCGCGGTTCCACGACAGGATCACGCCGTCGAGCGTCTTGCTCACGATCGCGTCATCCGCGGAGTCGACGATGGCGGCG
>JBBIMQ010000435.1:1283-2094 GCA_037444345.1 Gemmatimonadota bacterium
AGTCGGGGGGCGGCCCGGCGTCCGGACCCTGGGGCATGCGGCGTCATTATACCCACGGGCTCGAGGCCCCTGCGGCCGGACGGCCGTAGCCGCCCGGGCCGCGGCGGGCCGGCCGGCTCGCCCCGTCCGGGTTGGATCCGCCGATCCGGTGGCTCGGGGCGGGGGGATGAGCCGGGTGGAAAAAGCTTTGGCAGGCCGCCGCCTCCGCCCTACCCTCTAGGCGGATCGAGACGCCGTCTGCGGAGGGAGGAGCGATCGGGCCGCCGCACGCTTCGGGCCGAGTCAGCCTGCAGGTCCCTCCCGCTGTCGTTCGCCCCCGCCAGCCGCTCGCCCGTCCCCGTTGCGTCGTGCCGCCGTCTCGGGTCCGGTCGCGTCCCGGGGGATCACGATCGCCGACAGGACAGGAGGCGCCCGCATGACCACGTTCCATGTGGAGATCGAAGGGGACCTGCTGACCGTGAAGGTGGACCTGCCCGAGGTCGCGCGACAGCTCAGTGACCGCCAGGCGGCCGAGCAAGCGCGACACCACTGGGAACAGAGCGAGTGGTTCCTGCGCGAGGCCCGCGCCACCATCGCCCGCCTCGAGGAAGAGCTGCGCACGCGGGGCGAGGCGCACGAGGAGCTCGTGAGCCGGCTGGAGGCGGCCGAGCGCGACCGGGCCGAGGCCCTGCGGCACCTGGAGGAATCGCGGGCCGCCTGCGAGGAGCTGCTGCGGCAGGCGGCGGACCTGACCGAGCGGCTGGCCGAGAGCAACGAGCGCGCCGAGGCGGCCTGCCGCCGGCTGGAGGCGCTGGAGCGCCTGCACCCGGGG
>JBBIMQ010000436.1:0-2082 GCA_037444345.1 Gemmatimonadota bacterium
GTACCTTGAGATGCCGGCTCACCGTGGACTGGGGAAGCTGGAGCACCTCGCACAGGTCACCCACCGTGAGTTCGTTACGCTCGAGGACGAGGAGAATGCGGGCCCGGGTGGCGTCGGCCAGAGCCTGGAGCCGGTCAATGATGCGGTTCATCCTAGTATCCGCATACTATGATAAAAGCTGCCCATCGTCAAGCGTCCGCTCCTCTCCGGCCCAGCGTCTGGGTTGGCCACCGTCTGCACGGCGTCCTTGGGTTGCTGGCTATTATCCGCGGGTCCGGCCCCGGCCCGGCGGCCTCTGCGGGGCAGACGCCAGGGGAGCAGGGGACGGGGCCGGGCTGGCCCTCCTCCCAGCACCTTCCGAGCGGGGCAGTTGTCTCACCCCGGCTGGGCCCCAGCGGGAGTTGGCGGCGGGCTTGGAGCGGGGGCCCTCAGCGGCGGGACGGCACCGCGTTCAAGTTGGCGCCGAGATCGGGGGCCTGAGCGCTTACTCTGTGCGGTATGGCGCCGGGCACGGCTAGCCACTTGGCGTCGCTCACCGCAGGCTGCACAGAATCGCGGGGTGGACGTTGCACATTATCTCTATCTCTGGAGCCGGGGCCCTCGAAGACGACCAACGCCAGGCAGGTGGGCAGGAGGGGCCGGTTCCGCTTGCGCCGGATGAGAACCAGGGAGCTCGATCAGGAGCTGACTCGATTGGGGGGCGAGCCGCACGGCGTGCCGGTCACGGGTGAGGATGGGACGGGCAGGGGGCCGAGCCCAGGTGGAGCGGGCGGCCTCCTCGGGCCGGGGCCGGCGGCCGCCGGGGGTACCGGGCGGGAGCCGGGCGGAGGCGGCTGGTGAGCGGAATTGTCTGACCCGCTACTCCGTCCTCGCGTCACCTTCGCCGGACGATTCCGGAACCCGTGGAATCTCCCTTCCCCGCGGGGGCTCGGGTCGTTGCTCCTGTGGGGACTCCGACGGCGGCTCCTGTCGCTCCCGCCGGACCCTCCGCCCGGGAGGTTGCCGCGTGCCCGTCCGCGACCTGGGCGCCCGAGCCCTGGCGCCCTGGCCGCCACCTGGCTCGGGCATTCCACCGCGCTGATCGAGGCCGGAGAGTGGGCGGTGCTCACCGATCCGGTCTGGGGTGAACGCGCCTCGCCCTTCACCACCGTCGGGCCGCGTCGCTGGGTGCCGCCGCCGCTCGCGCTCGAGGAGCTGCCGCGCCTCGATCTCGTTCTCGTGTCCCACAACCACTACGACCACCTGGACCGGCGGACCGTGGAGCGCCTGTCGAGCCTCCAGCCAGAGGTCGAGTGGATGGCGCCGCTCGGAGTAGGCTCGCTACTGCGGCGATTCGGGGCTCGCCGCGTGAGGGAGTGCACCTGGTGGGAAACCGTCGGGACAGGCGAGATCGCAGTGGGCTGCGCCCCGGCCCGGCATTTCAGCGGCCGGGGCTTCCTGGACCGGTTCGCCTCGCTCTGGTGCGGCTGGAGCATCGAGCTCGGCGGGTGGAGAGTCTACTTCGCAGGCGATACCGCGTATCATCCGACCTTTGCGGACATCGCCCGGCGTTTCGGGCCCTTCGACCTGGTGCTGCTCCCCGTCGGGGCCTACGCGCCGCGGTGGTTCATGGAACCGGTACACCTCACCCCCGAGGAGGCGGTGCACGCCTATCGCGATCTCCGGTCCGCAGCGGCGGGCCGGAGCGTGATGCTGCCGATTCACTGGGGGACCTACAAGCTCACCGACGAACCGATGGACGAGCCGCCGCGCCGAACTCGGGAGGCCTGGCAGGCGGCCGGACTGCCGGACGACGACCTCTGGATTCTGGCCCAGGGGGAGACGCGGGTGCTGGAAGGGCGGGCGTGATCCCTCCCCTGTGCGGCTTCGCGGAAGCAGGCGACTCCGATCGGCAGCGAGGGCGATCCTGAGTGACCAGGGCTCGCGGCCGGTACTGCGAGACGGGCCCCTGATCAGCCCGGGTGAGGTGCCGGACCGGGCGGTCGAGAGGGCGCCGGTCTCACGGAGCGGTCCACAGGTGGATCGCGATCCCGATCAGAAAGACGGCGAACAGGCGCTGGAGCTCGCGGGCGGGAACCCGGG
>JBBIMQ010000437.1:0-2076 GCA_037444345.1 Gemmatimonadota bacterium
CGCCGCGCCGCGCCGCAACCGCCCGGGCCCGGTCACGCCTCGAACCGGCCGACGGCCAACGTCACGTTGTGCACGCCGAAGCCGAACGAGTTCGAGAGCGCAACCTGGACCGGGCGTTCGATCATCCGGTTCGGGGCGCAGTCGAGATCGCACTCCGGATCGGGCGTGAACTGGTTGATGGTGGGCGGGATCTTCCCGCTCGCGCAGACCAGGAGCGAGATGGCGAACTCCAGCGCCCCGGCTCCGCCGAGCAGGTGGCCCGTCATGGACTTGGTGGAACCGAAGACCAGCTTCGGCGCGTGTTCGCCGAAGACGGCCTTCACCGCCTGGGTTTCCGCGACGTCCCCCTTGGGGGTCGAGGTCCCGTGGGCATTGATGTACTGCACGTCGGCGGGCGAGAGCCCGGCGGAGGCGAGACAGGCCCGCATGGCGCGCTGGGCCCCTTCCCCTTCAGGCGCCGGTTCGGTCAGGTGGTGGGCGTCGCCGCTCATCCCGTAGCCGAGCACCTCGCCCAGAATGGTGGCGCCGCGGCGCTCGGCGTGTTCCAGGCTCTCCAGCACCACGCAGGCTGCTCCGTCGCCCAGGACGAAACCGTCCCGGTCCCGGTCGAACGGCCGGCTCGCTGTGGCGGGATCGTCGTTCCGCTCCGAGAGGGCTTTCATGTTCTGGAATCCGGCCACCGTGAGGCCGGTGATGGCGGCTTCCGATCCGCCGGTCACCATGCAGTCGGCCAGCCCATGCCGGATGAGCTCGTACGATTCGCCGATGGCGTGCGCGGAGGAGGCGCAGGCCGAGACCGTGCAGAAGTTCGGCCCCTTGAGGCCGTACCGCATGGATACCAGGCCCGCCGCGATGTCCGGGATGTACATCGGGACGAAGAACGGCGACACCCGATCCGGGCCTCGGGTGAGGTAGAGCGAGCAGTTCTCCTCATAGGTGGCCATGCCCCCGATGCCGCTGCCGATGATCACTCCCGTGCGATCCGGGGCCGGGAACTTGCCCTCGAGCCCGGCCTGGGTGATCGCCTGGTGGGCAGCGGCGAGGGCGAACTGGGCGAAGAGGTCGTAGCGGCGGGCTTCCTTCCGGTCGAGGTAGAGCAGCGGGTCGAAGCCCTTGACCTCGCAGGCGAAGCGGACCTTGAGCTTCGAGGGATCGAACTTGGTAATGCCCGCCGCGCCCGAGCGGCCGGCCAGGAGGCCGGCCCAGGTGCTCTCCACATCGCAACCGAGCGGGGTCACCAGGCCGAGCCCGGTGACGACGACACGGTGTGGCAAGTTATTTCCCGAGCTTTTCGTGGAGATACTTGAGGGCGTCGCCCACGGTGCGCAGCTTCTCGGCCTCCTCGTCCGGGATGTCAATGTCGAATTCCTTCTCGAACGCCATGACGAGCTCGACGGTGTCGAGACTGTCCGCGCCGAGATCTTCCATGAAGCTGGCTTCGGCGGTGAGCTTCTCGCGCTCGACGCCCAGCTCCTCGACGATGATGTCCTTGACCCGTTCTTCCAGCTGGTTGCTCATGACGTCCTCGGGTGAGGGGGTGAGAGAGGCAGCGGCTAGAACCCCATGCCGCCGTCAACGACGATCACCTGGCCGGTAATGTAGCTGGCCAGGTCCGAGGCCAGAAAGAGCACGACCCCGGCCACGTCGGCCGGGGTACCGCTCCGGCCCAGGGCGACCGCGCGGAGCAAGGCGTCCCGCGCTTCGGCGCCGAGGCCAGCGGTCATGTCGGTCTCGATGAACCCCGGCGCCACCGCGTTCACGAGAATGCCCCGGCTTCCGTACTCCTGCGCCACGGACTTCGAAAAGGCGATCAGCCCGGCCTTGCTGGCGGCATAGTTGGCCTGGCCCTTGTTGCCCCGCAAGCCGACCACGCTGGCGATGTTGATCACTCGCCCGCTCCGCCGCTTCATCATGCCCCGCAGCACGGCCTTGGTCGCGAGAAACGCGCCCTTGAGGTTGGCCTGCAGGACCTCGTCCCACTCGGCCTCGCTCATTCGGAGGAGGAGGTTGTCTCGGGTGATGCCGGCGTTGTTCACCAGCACGTCGATCCGCCCGAACTCGTCCATCGTGCGCTGG
>JBBIMQ010000438.1:0-2065 GCA_037444345.1 Gemmatimonadota bacterium
CGAGGAAGGTCCGGATGACCTGGGCCTCCATGGACTCACGGCTGATCCGCTCCAGTCGGTTGAACTCGCGGTCCACCTCCTTGCGCGCCTCCTCCGGAAGATCGAGCGCGTCGAGCTTCCGGCGCAGCTCCTCGAGGTCGCTCGCCTCGTCGTCCTCGCCCAGCTCCTTCCGGATGGTCCGCAACTGCTCCCGCAGGAACATCTCGCGCTGCCGCTCGCCCAGCTCCTCCTGGACCTGCGACTTGATCTCCTCCTGCGCGTCGAGCACGCTGATCTGGCGCTGGATGTGGACCAGCACGCGCCGCAGCCGCTCTTCCACCGAGAGCGTCTCCAGCAGGGCCTGGCGCTCCGCGGGCGTGATATCGAGATACCCCGCCACCAGGTCGGCGAACCGGCCCGGTTCGCTCACGTTGGAGAGCACCTGCTGGACGACCTCCTCCGGCAGGCCCGACTTCTGGCCCAGCTCCGCCGCCCGGGCCCGGGCCTCGCGGTAGAGGGCCACGAACGCGGGATCGTCGGGGTTGAGTGGCTGCAGTTCCTCGGCCTCCCGGACGATGCTCTCCAGGTAGCCGTTCCGCTCCCCCACGTGCATGGCGATGCCACGCTTCTCGCCGTGCAGCAGGAGCTGCATCCCGGCCAGCCCACGCTGCATCTGACCGATGCGCGCGATGGTGCCGATCGTGTAGAGACCCTCCGGCGTCACCTGCTCCACGTTCTGCCGCTGCGACACCGCGAAGATGAGCCGCTCCGGCGTGTTCAGCGCGGCTTCGATGGCTCGCAGCGTCCCGGGGCGGCCAGCCCCGATGGGGGCGGTGATGCCCGGAAAGAGCACCACCTCGCGGAGCGGCAAGACCGGAAGGACGATTCGCTCAGGGCGTTGACTCATGTATCGCTCCAGGGCCCGATGGGCCGAAATGGCATACTTGCACTCCCAACCGTCCCCTCAAGCGCACCCGCCATGCCAGGCCAGGCAGAAGCCAAAAGCCTCAGTGGGGCGCCGGGACAGCCACCCGGACCGGGCTGGAGGCCGACCAGAGACCGTGCCGCTGCCAGATTGACCGCGGCCTGAGGTCTGGCTGACGAAATGGCGGCAACCGCACGAGTGGCGCCAGGCCGCGCTCAGTCAGCCTTGTCCCGCCCAGAGCGGGCTACTAAATCTATGACGCGCAATTTGATATCAATGACCGACCCAACCGCCCCGCTACCCCTGCGCCTCTCCCAGGCACTTGGCGACGCGTACACGATCGAGGGTGAGATCGGACGCGGGGGCATGGGGGTGGTATTCCGGGCCCGTGACGAGCGGCTGAAGCGCCGGGTCGCCATCAAGGTCCTCCCGCCCGAGCTTGCGTTCCAGCAGGAGATTCGCGCCCGGTTCACCCGCGAGGCCGAGATGGCCGCGCGGCTCTCCCATCCGCACATCGTCCCGATCCACACGGTGGGCGAGGGCAACGGGCTGGTGTATTTCGTCATGGCGTACGTGGACGGGGAATCGCTCGCCGCCCGGCTCAGGCGCCGGGGGCGGCTCCCGGTGGAGGAATGCCGCCGGATCATGAAGGAAGTGGCCGACGCGCTCTCCGCCGCCCATGCGCTCTCCGTGATTCACCGCGACATCAAACCCGACAACATCCTCCTCGAAGGGACGCGGGGCCGGGTGATCGTTACCGATTTCGGGATCGCCAAGGCGATGTCTACCGGCTCGGGGGCCACGCTCACGAGCGCCGGGGTGGCCATCGGGACGCCGCAGTACATGAGTCCGGAGCAGGCAGCCGGGGAAAAGGAGATTGACGGGCGGAGCGACATCTACAGCCTGGGGATCGTCACCTACCAGATGCTCACCGGGGAACTGCCCTTCGCGGCGCCGTCGGTGGCAGGCATCCTGATGAAGCAGATCACCGAGATGCCCGCCCCGATCCGCGACCGGCGCCCCGACTGTCCGGAAGACCTCGCGCTCGCAGTCATGCATTGTCTCGAGAAGGATCCGGAGAACCGTTGGCCCTCGGCCGATGCGCTGCGCCGGGAGCTGGAGTCGCGAACCGTCACCGGCTATCGCCCGACCGGCCAGGCC
>JBBIMQ010000439.1:0-2053 GCA_037444345.1 Gemmatimonadota bacterium
AACGCGGCGACCGGGTGCTCGTCCACGATCCTCGGCGCTCCGGAGCGCTGCCCCCGCGGCCGGGCACACCCGGACCTTCGCCACCGTGGCCCTGCCGATCGCGCTGCGGAACCGGGCCGCCGCCCTGAGCCAGTATCCTTGCAGGTCCTGTCACCTGGGGCGGAACCTGGTGATGGCCCGGCGCCGTCCTGGCGACGCGCACGCGAACATCCAACCGGTGCATCCGCGACAGGCCGCGGGGGTGTGCACGGCCTGCCATGCGGAGGACAACGTGGAGCTGGTGGCGCTCGAGAGCGGCGAGCGGGCCACACTGGACGAAAGCTATCGGTTGTGCGCCCAGTGTCATTTCCGCGAGGTCGAATCGTGGGCCGGCGGCGCCCACGGCAAGCGGCTGGACGGCTGGCAGGGGCGGCGCGTCGTGATGGCGTGCGCCGATTGTCACGACCCGCACCAGCCAGCGGTGCCGCGGCTGATTCCGTTTCGAGCGCCCGAACTGAAGCGGCTCCGGAGGGGCAACCCATGATGCGCGACGCCGAGGCGCCCTCGGGCGCGGGTGCCGGCCCGGGCACCCTGCTGGAGCGGCCCGCCACGCGCCGGGAGGCCCTGGGATTGCTGGCGGGAGGGCTCGCGGCCGGGGTGCAGGCCCTGGCTGCCTGCAACCCGCTCAGTGCTGCGACCGCGGAGGAGCGGGAGCTCAAGATCCTCGAATGGGAAGAGTTCACCCAGAAGCACTATCGCCGCATGACGGAGGAGGAGCGGGCCGAGGCGGTGGCCCGGCTCGAGCGGCTGGCCAAGCTGCGGCGCAACGAGGACGTCACGATCGAGACCACCGACGCCCAGCCGGGGGTGCTGTTCGGCTACGCGTTCAACATCTCGAAATGCAAGGGGTACCGGCGCTGTATCGAGGCGTGCATCCACGAGAACAACCTCGACCGGCGGGCGGACACCCAGTACATCCGCATCTTCGAGATGGAGAACGGGGTGGTGGACCTGGAGTCCGGCGATGCCACCTACCAGCACGAGGTACCGGTCGCGGGGCACTTCTATCTCGGAACCCAGTGCTTCCAGTGCGCGAACCCGCCCTGCGTGCCGGTCTGCCCCGTGGGCGCGACCTGGCAGGAGCCTGACGGCATCGTGGTCATTGACTACGACTGGTGCGTGGGGTGCCGCGCCTGCATGGCGGCCTGCCCCTACTGGGCCCGGCGGTTCAACTGGGGAACCCCGGAGGTGCCGCCCCAGGAGGTGAACCCGGACCAGCACTACCTCGGGAATCGCTCCCGCAAGCCCGGCTGCGTGGAGAAATGCACGTTCTGCATTCAGCGCACCCGCAAGGGGCGGCTGCCCGCGTGCGTCGAGGCGTGCCCCACGGGGGCCCGCGTGTTCGGCAATCTCCTCGATCCGGATTCGGAGATCCGGTGGGTGCTCGCCCACAAGCCCCTGTTCCGGCTCAAGGAGGACCTGGGCACCGAGCCACGTTTCTGGTACTTCACCGACTGAGGCGATCGTGCATCTGCGTCCCTTCCTGTCGAGCGCGTTGAGCGCCGTGATCTCCGGCGACCGCCGCTACCGCCTCTGGATGGGGAGCCTGGTGGCAGTGATGCTGGTGGGCGCCTACGGCTACGTCGTCCAGGTGCGGGAGGGCCTGGAGGTCACGGGGATGAACGACCACGTGAGCTGGGGCCTGTACATCTCCAACCTGGCGTTCCTGGTGGGGGTCGCGGCCGCAGCGGTCATCCTGGTGATGCCCGCTTACGTGCTCCACGACGTGGATTTCAGCCAGGCGGTGCTGATCGCGGAAGGGGTGGCAGTCTCCGCCCTGGTCATGTGCCTCGCGTTCGTGACCGCCAATAGCCCGGGACTGCCGTTCAAGTGGTGGCGCCTGATTCCCGGCATCGGGCACCTCAACTGGCCCCACTCGATGCTGGCGTGGGACGTGATCATGCTGAACGGCTACCTGGTGCTCAATCTGGTGATCCCGTTCTATATCCTCTACAGCCATTACTGCGGGCGGGAACCGGCCAAGAGCAAGTACGTGCCCTTCGTGTACCTCTCG
>JBBIMQ010000440.1:0-2046 GCA_037444345.1 Gemmatimonadota bacterium
CGGTGCAGGTGGTCGGCGAGGGCGGGGAACAGATCGAACGCGCGCTGGAGAGCGCGCCGCCGCTCCGCCTCGGCGAGGCGCAGGCGGTCCAGGCCCACGCGCAGGTTCTCGCCGACGGTGAGGTGCGGGAAGATCCGCCGCTCCTCCGGCACGTAGCCCAGACCGAGCGCGGCGCGCTCCCAGGGCGGCAGCCGGGTCACCTCCTGCCAGCCGGCATCCGTCCGCACCCGGACGCTGCCCTGGTGGGCGGGCACGAGCCCGATCAGCGCCTTCAGCGTCGTCGACTTCCCGACGCCGTTGCGGCCGAGGAGCGCGACCACCTCCCCGGCGGCGAGCTCGAGATCGACACCCCGGAGGATGTGGCTCTTGCCGTAGAAGACGTGGAGGTCAGTGACGCGCAGCATGGCGCCCCCGTCCGAGATAGGCCGCCCGCACCCGGGGGTCGGCGGCGATGTCCCGCGGGCCACCCTCGGTAAGGACGCGTCCGTGGTCGAGCACCGTGATCCGTTCCGCGAGCTCGAGGACCAGGCGCATGTCGTGCTCCACCAGCACGATGGTCACCCCGGCCTCCCGGTTGATCCGCCGGATGAGCTCCATGGTGCGCCCCGTCTCGGCCAGGCTCATGCCGGCCGTCGGCTCGTCGAGCAGGAGGAGCCGCGGCTCCGCGGCCAGCGCCAGCGCGATCTCCAGGTGGCGCTGGTCGCCGTGCGCGAGTTGGGGGGGATGGAGCCCGGCGGCGAACCCGAGCCCCACCAGTTCCAGGAGATCGTTCACGCGGGCCGCCAGCCCCGCCCCTCGCCACGCCGCCCACAGCCCGATCCGGGCCTGGACCGCCAGGCGGACGTTGTCGGCCACGCTGAGGTTCGGAAACAGGTTCGTCACCTGGAATGAGCGGCTGACCCCCAGTCGGACCCGGTCCACGACCCCCAGGCGCGAGATGTCGGCCCCGTCCAGCGCGATGCGGCCCCGGCTCGCGGGCAGCAGCCCGGAGATCAGGTGCAAGAACACCGTCTTGCCGGCCCCGTTGGGCCCGATGACGGCGCGGATCTCGCCCGCCCGGACCACGAAGTCGACCGCGTCCACGGCGACCAGGGAGCCGAACGCCTTCGTGAGCCCGGTGGTCTCCAGCAGCGCCAACGGGCGCCCCCGGGTCGAGCTACGCCATCGTGCAGGCGGCCGCCGCCGGATAGCCCGACTCGGCGGCGGACACGACCGCTTGCATGTGCGCCTGGCCCTGCCCGAGCTGCCAGATGGAGAGGTTCAGGAGACCCTGGTGGTCCTACTTCCGCATCGCGAACGGCCCCTGCGGGAACTCGATGCTCTTCTCGCCGGTCATCCCCTCGATCGCCGCGATGAGCTTCGGCGTGTCGCGCCGGTCCCGGTAGCCGGCCGCCTCCGCGGCCCGCTTGAAGATGAAGGTCGACTGGTAGCTGGCGAAGGAATGCGGGCCGGGCGGGATGCCCTGAGAGACCGCCTGGAAGACGCGCCGGAACTCTCGGTCCGCCGGGCTGTTGAGCGGCGCGGTCTCCTTGACCAGGTACTGCTCGACGATGTAGCTACCTTCCAGGTTCGGCGCCTGCTCGTCGAACGTCTCCGGGAAGATGACGTCGCAGGTGCCGGCGAGCCGGTACCGGCGCTGCAGGCCGAACTCGCCGATCTGCCGCCCCAGCCGCAGGCCGTCGCCGCCGGCCACCGAGTGGAAGAGTCCCGGCGCCTGGTCGGCCGGCTGCAGCTTGGCCAGGTAGGACGAGTAATCGGTGGTGCCGGCCGGGGTGGGAATGGCCTGGACGACCTCGCCGCCCGTCTTCTGAAGCTCCTCGCTGAACCACTTCAGCATGCTCTGGCCCCAGGCGTTGTCCCAGTACATGAACTGCCACTTCCTGGCCACCCGGCCGGTCAGGAACCCCGCCATGGCGCGCGCCTTGGCCCGCGCGTCGGGGGTGAGCCGGAACGTGTACCGGTTGCACCGGTCGGCGGTGATGAGGTCGGACTCGGCGACCGTGACCAGGAAGAGCGTCTCCGTCTCCCGGGCGACCGGCAGCATCG
>JBBIMQ010000441.1:0-2037 GCA_037444345.1 Gemmatimonadota bacterium
ATCCGGACGGAAGCTAGTCCCCCGTACGTGGGGGAGAGAGGAAGAAAATCCGGCTCCGGTCCACCGCCCCGGTCGCCGGGTTCCGTTTGGGCAGGCAGCCTCCCCGGCCGTCGCTCTCGATGCCGAAATCGTCATCGTTCGAGACCGCCAGCGTCCCGTCAGGCAGGCGAGCGATCCCTTCCGCCTTGTCGTGGGCATAGCCCAGAGCGGGGTCGAGGAGATCCAGCAGCATCCGCTTGTCCACCGGCCTCACCCCCGCGGCCCGGAGCTCCGGGCCAGCGAGTTGCGCCAGGGTCTTGCCGCCGACCAGAAGCCCGGCCGGGCCGTCGGCGGGGTCGCTCACGTCGGAGGCGCGGGCAAGATCCACCTCGTACACCCGCTTCTGGCGCGAGGACTCCCCGGAAGGGGCCGGGAACCGGGTGTCCTGCTCCAGGACCAGCAAGCGGCCGGAGGGCAGGGCGGTGATGTCGCTGGCTACGTAGCTCGGGTCATCCAGCGGATAGAGGTATTGCCGGCTCCGGCCGCTCGGCACATGAAAGGCGACGAGGCGCACCACGGCGGACTTCCGCCCCGCCACCCTGGGGTTGTCGAGGGGCGACTGCATGATCCCGACCAGCGTGGATTCCGCCGGGAGGATCGCGAGCCCTTCCAGACCGCGATTGGGCCGGCGGCGCGCCAGCACCCGGGGCAGGCGCCGCCCGGAACCGAACGGGTTGACCCGCTCCAGCGTGCGCCCGGTGCTGTCCAGATGAACGAGGTGGGGGCCGTACTCGTCCGCGATCCAGAAGGTCCCGTCGTCCAGGGCGACCAGCCCCTCCGGATCGAGGCCGGTGCTGTCCCAGGGCAGGGGCCGCCCGCCGGGCCCGTACGGACGCTCACCGGTGCCGCCCGCGCCCGGAGGATTCGGCAACCCGGAGAGGGGGCGGCCCACGGAATCGCGAAGGAGGACGACGCCGGTTCGCTCCAGCCGGTGGCCGGCCCGCCGGAACACCCCGATCTGGGGCGTGAACCCGGGCAGGGGGAAGAGCTTCTGCCCCTCACCCGGCCAGTCAACGTTGGGCCCCCGGTCGGTGAGGAGGTAGAAGGTGGAGCCGTCCCGCCCCACGGCGAGCGCCGACCCGTAGCCGCCGAGCTGGATCGAGGCGCAGGCCGGCGATTCCAGGTGGAGCCGCGGCACCAGCTCGGCGACGACCGGCGGCCGCTCGGGGGAGGGCGCACAGCCGGCGAGGAGCGGGGCCAGGCAAGACAGGAGCTGCCCGGCCCGCCCGATCGAGGACCGGGCTCGCCCGATCGGAGCGCGGCCAGGTCGCCCTGCCGTCACGGTCCCGCCGGCTCGCCCCGCAGCCGGCGCGAGGGGCGATAGGGGAAGAAGTCCACCACCTCGCCCTGCGCGGCGAGCTCCTGCATCCGGCGCCAGAACTCGACCGTGAAGAGATCGCCGTGCGCCCCGAGAAACGCCTCGCCGAGCCGGCCCGGCAGGCCGATGAAGGTACGGAACTCCTCGGGGAAGACGTCGCGCTCGCCGACGTGGTACCAGGGTTCGGCCGCCATTTCCTCGAGCGGGTCGCTGGGGGCGGGGAGCTCGCGGAAACGGCATTCGGTGAGCAGGCACAGCTCGTCGTAGTCGTAGAAGATGACCCGCCCGTGGCGCGTCACCCCGAAATTCTTGAGCAGCATGTCGCCGGTGAAGATGTTGGCCGCCGCGAGGTCCTTGATCGCCTGCCCGTAGTCGAGCACGGCTTCCACGCCGCGGGCCTCGTCCACCTGGCGGAGGTACACGTTGAGCGGGGTCACCAGCCGCTCGGTATAGAGGTGCCGCACCACGACGCGATCGCCGTCCACCCGCACACTGCTCGCGGCCTCGCGCAGGAGCTCGTCCAGCACGGCCGGCGTGAAGCGATCGCGCCGGAACTCGAGGTCCTCGAATTCCTGGGCATCGGCGAGCCGGCCCAGGCGGTCGCGGACGAAGACCAGGTGGTACTTCTCCTTGACCTGGCGCCGGGGGGTCTGCTTGGGCGGTTCGAACCGGTCCCTGTT
>JBBIMQ010000442.1:0-2009 GCA_037444345.1 Gemmatimonadota bacterium
ACGGTGAACAGCGTGCGGCCCTCGCCGCGGTGCGATCGCTCGGCCGTGCAGGGCACACGGTCATCGTCACTTCCGCCAGTGGCCGTTCCCTCGCCGGAGCCTCGCGGTATGCCCGTGCGGAGCACAGGCTGCCCTCGCCCCTGGTGGCGCCCAGGCAATTCGGCGCCGCACTGATCGGGCTCGCACGAGAGGCGGGCGCAGAAGTAGTCTTGCCCATCGGCGAGGCGGCGCTCTTCGCGACCCTCGCGGTGCGCTCGGAGCTCCTCCCCGCAGTCGTCCCGTTTCCCGACCTCGATGCCGCTCGTCGGATTGCCAACAAGGCCGAGGTTTTGGCGGCGGCGCCAGGGCTCGGGGTGCCGGCGCCCAAACAGGAAACCCTGGAATGTCGCGAAGTGGCGCCGGACAAGCTCGCGGCCCTCCGCTTCCCTGTCATCCTCAAGCCCTGGCGGTCCGTGGTCGAGGAGCAGAGCAGCTGGCGGAAGGTGGGAGTGGCGCACGTTGCCTCCCTCGCCGACCTGAGCGCCAAGATCGCGTCGTTCCCTGACAGTGCGTTTCCGCTGCTCGTCCAGGAGCGAATTGTCGGCCCGGGGGTCGGGGTGTTCCTGCTCCTGTGGCAGTCGGAGGTCTACGCCGCCTTTGCGCACCGCCGCATCCGGGAAAAGCCACCGGCCGGAGGAGTCAGTGTGTACTGCGAGAGTATCCCGTTGGATCCCGAACTGCTCGAGCGTTCGCGCCGGCTCGTCTCAGCCTTTGGCTGGCAGGGGGTGGCCATGGTCGAATACAAGGTCGAAGCGGCCACCGGCACTCCCTTCTTGATGGAGATCAATGGGCGATTCTGGGGATCGCTCCAGCTCGCGGTGGATGCTGGAGTGGACTTCCCCAGGTTGCTCGTGGCGCTCGCCCTGGGGGAGCGGCCCCAACCGGTCAGGAGCTACCGGGTCGGGGTGCGGAACCGGTGGTGGTGGGGGGACGTTGACCACCTGCTGGCCCGGCTGCGTCGCGACCGGGCGGAGCTGTCGCTTCCGCCGGACGCTCCCAGTCGGCTGCGCACCGTGCTCTCGTTCCTCTGCCTGTGGCGCCCCCAGGACCGCAGCGAGACCTTTCGGTGGACCGACCCGCTCCCGTTCCTGCGCGAGACGCGAGCATGGCTGTCGGGCCTTTGAGGCGGGCTGCCGTGACAGGGCCGGTGGGCGTGCTCCACGTCCACAGCGATTACTCGCGAGACGGTCTCGACTCGTTGGAGGCGCTCCGCACCTTCGCGCTGGACCGCGGAATCGCGTTCGTCTGCCTGACCGATCACGCCGAGGACTTCGATCGCGCAAAGTTCGAGGAATACCTCATCCGCTGCCGGGAGGTGAGCGCGGGAGGACCGCTCCTTTTTCCCGGTCTCGAGTTCCGCTTTGCCGGTTTTCCTGGCCTTCACCTGCTCGCGCTTGGTCTCAGGGCCTGGATGGAGCCGGCGACCCCCCTGGATTTTCTCGCCCAGGCTTCTGGGAATGCGGAGTTCACGATCGTGGCGCACCCGCTCTTGTGCCGCTACGAGATACCTGAGGGAATCGGGGCCGGGATCGATGCAATCGAAGTCTGGAATGCGGCCTATAACACGCGGTGGCTTCCGGACCCCCGGGCGATCGCCCTGTTGCAGCAGCTGCGCCGGCAACGACCGGCAATCGTCGGCGTTGCCGGCCTGGATCAGCACGATGCCAGCAACGACCGTGAAACGCGCGTCGTGCTCCACCAGGGGGACCCGCGGAACCCTTGGGAGACACTGCGCGCGGGGCGGTTCGAAAACCGGGGCCGCACCCTCCGCTTCGACCCGAGGATGGAGTGGGCCCCTTGGCGCCTGGCGCTGTTGCGGGGGGCCCGGTGGGGGCTGGATCGGGTGGAACGGGTTCAGGACCGCCTGGTTCGGCGCCTTCGGCGGGCACGGAGTGGCCGGCGATGAAACGAGTGCGCGTGCTTCACGTGATCCAAAACCTGAACTATGGGGGGATGGAGCGCCTTTTCGC